>JBGVQH010000200.1:0-2103 GCA_045127475.1 Candidatus Scatosoma sp. | reverse complement strand
CGGTTTTTTGACGCATACGGACAGGTATAACAGCTTTCACGCGTAATATTGTCCGAATAGTAAATATTCATGAAAGCGCAGAGCTTTTTATCGTTCTTTAATTCTTTCCCGTCGGCCAATTTTGCATAGCAAGAACTCCCTCGCCAAGATATTTCTTTGCAACGGAATTTATATTCGATAACCTTACTGTTATATTCTTTTTCCAACCATTCCATATACGATTGATAAAAGGCAGGAGACGGCACGCCGTGGCAAATAATATCCACAGTATACAGTTTCTCTTGAGGGAGATTTTTTGTTTGTACAAACCGCAACACCCCATCTGCTTGGCAAGGAGTCCCAGAAAAAAGCACCATTTTCCCCTGTTTCAAATCCTCGGAAATTTGCTCATAACAAGTCGCTGTGTCGCTTGGAATATACTTCGTTCCTTGTATTTTGCCCAATTCATCAGCCGATTCTCCGCGGATATGCACCACTGAAAAATCATCCATTTGGGCTGCGCCGTAAAACACGCCGTCGTTTTTTATAACTTCTGTCGCTAATGCCGCAAACGCACCGCCAGACGTGCTGTTTCTACGGAGTTCAACCTTAGCCATAAATGCATACGCCCTCAGTTCGCTGCGCCCTTTCATCATGTCGTTTAATGCAGGGCAGACTTTTTTACACATACCACAATCGGTACATTTACTTTTATCAACTAGTGCCGTCAAAAAACCTTCTTTATCGGCTGTCAATTTTATTGCGCCAAATTTACAAACGGCGTTACACACCCCACAGCTTCTGCAATCTTTGCCGACCAAACAAGTTTTTTCCGCCTGCAACGCACGGTCTAAAAAACCCTTTGAAAAATTGACGTATTCACGTAAACACTCCTTACTTGTAGCATAATCGATAGGAGCAAAATCCTTTTCCACTTTTTCGCAAACCAAACGGTTGGACAGCCCTACTTTACCAAGCAAATTGGTAATACGCGCCCCACCCGCTTTGTTATCAACTGTATAAAAATCCTTTTCAAAAATCAACGAAAACGCCGTGCCGTGGAAAGAATTCGTAAACACCGTTTTTGCATATATAAACGCACTTAAAAACTCGCTAGGTCCATACGTAGTGATTTGCTTATGTTTCGCGCGCTTGTCCTTAGCAAAACAAATTTCTATCAGCGGTAAACCATGCTTGTCGGCGTAGTCCTTTGCAATCGCCGTCAGCTCGTCGTTGTGCACAACGCTGTATAAAAGCACATAGTCCTTTTTATACAAACGTTTCGTCGCGACTGCACGGTAATCATCCGCTTCTAATAAGAATACGGGGTCGCAAACAGTCTCCACCCTTTTGTCTGTGAACGAAGAAATATATTCCGCGGTATTTTCTTCGCGCACGGAGCAATAATCCAATGCTAAAACAAGTTTTTTTACCTTTTCTTCATCTGGTAGCTCAAACCTATCTTTACCCACACTCGCCGCGTATGAAATCTTCTTTTGTACCCCGTCAATCTCACCAAAAAACAGCGAGTTAATACCGTTCATAATCGTAGGATTCCAAATTTGGTCGCTCCCGCAAACAACGGTGTCTAATGCTAAATTGGCAATATCAGACCTGTTCCGACAAATTGCTGACGTTTTGATATGTTTTTTGCGGAACTTCGCAAACGTTTTCAACCTTTTATGTTTCCAACCAGCCGAGGCTAAGAGGGCAACCGCTAATTTGATTTTTCTCTTCAACGATTTACTTCGCTCCGTCACCCACGACTGTTTGAGCCAAGAAAACAAATGCACACTTTTTTCATGTTCGGGCAACGTATAATCAATTAATCTGCAATCATAGCCCAACTTATTTAGATATCTACAACTCGCAAATGCCTGTAAATTTGCCCCGTAATTCACGTTTTTATGTACGGTGATTACTCCTACTTTTTTACTCATCCTTTCTCCTTATTGCGCAAGGTTTTCTGGGGCTGCACCCTCGATAGGTTCTTCTGTCGGTTGCGCCGCAACGTTTTTCCCCTTTTTCATCGACTTAAAAAGATTGATAATTTTTTTATGGAAAAGAATAAGACCTAATAAAATGGCACAAATCAAACCAATTCTCGCCCAGATATTATAGGTA
>JBGVQH010000199.1:0-3651 GCA_045127475.1 Candidatus Scatosoma sp. | reverse complement strand
GTGGTCTAATGGTTAACCCTCAAGGTAAAAAGATTGAGGTTCCCGTTAAATCGTGTTTCCGTAACGGCTTGTCCGTTCTCGAATACTTCATTTCCTCGCACGGCGGCCGTAAAGGTTTGACCGACACGGCATTGAAGACGGCTGACTCGGGTTATCTTACCCGTCGTCTTGTAGACGTATCCCACGAAATCATCGTTCGTGAAGAAGACTGCTGCGCAGGCAGAAAGCCTCAAAGCATGATGGTTCGTGCAATTTACGACACCGTTGGTAAGGAAATCGAAGGCTTGAAGTCGCGTATTCTCGGTAGATTTGCCGCTGAATACGTAGTTGACCCTGCAACGGGCGAAGTTCTCGTAGCGATGAACCAGTTCATCGACGAAAAAGAATCGGATGCAATCGTTGCGGCTGGTTTGACGGAAGTTCCTATCAGAAGTATCTTCGGTTGCTCGTCGAGATTCGGCGTTTGTGCGAAGTGCTACGGTAAGAACATGGCTACCACCCTTCCCGTACAGGTTGGCGAAGCAGTTGGTACGATTGCAGCGCAATCCATCGGTGAACCTGGTACTCAGCTTACCATGCGTACCTTCCACACGGGCGGTATCGCAGCAACGGGCGACATCACGCAAGGTCTTCCCCGTGTCGAAGAATTGTTCGAAGTTCGTAAGCCGAAGGGCTGTGCAACGATTTGCGAAGTAGACGGTATTATCAATATCGACGACTCCGATGGTTCGAAACACATCAAGGTTTTGGACGAAACGACGAAAGAAGTCAAGAAAGAATACACCTTGCCGTTCAATGCGGAAATCAAGGTAAAAGACGGCGAAAAGGTAGCGCCTGGTGTACTGCTCAACGCAGGTAGCGTATATCCTCAGGATATCTTGCGCGTACAAGGCGTTAAGGGCGTTCAAGATTATATCCTTGAACAGGTACAGACGGTTTACCGTTCGCAAGGCGTTGAAATTAACGACAAACACGTTGAAATCATCGTTCGTCAGATGCTCAAGAAAGTCCGCGTAGAAAACGCAGGGGATACCAGCTTGTTGCCTGGCGAACTTGTAGATATGGTTACGTTCCAGGACGAAAGCGCGAAAGCGATGGCAAACGGCGGCAGACCCGCACTTGCAAAACGTGTACTTTTGGGTATCACGAAAGCGGCGCTCGCAACCGATTCCTTCCTGTCTGCGGCGTCCTTCCAGGAAACGTCGAGAGTGCTCACCGAAGCGGCTATCCGCACCAAGCGCGACTACCTTGTCGGCTTGAAGGAAAACGTTATTATCGGTAAGCTGATTCCTGCTGGTACGGGTACAAAATCCTACAAGAGCATTACGCCCCAGTATATCGGCGGTTACAATGCGGCAGCGGAAACGGCGGTAACGGAAACCATAGAAGAAACCGAATCCGTATAATCGGTTCAAACAAAAATCAAATACCTTTCGGCTAACCCCCGAAGGGTATTTTTTTGTGTTTCTACATAACCCGAAAATTGTTTGACAAACACGGAGAATAAGAGTATAATTATCCTGTGCAGTTATGGTATTTTACACGATAACGAGAAAGAGGCTATATGGAAAAACAAGAACAACAAAACGAACGTATCGAAAGGGAAACTTGTCCGAAAAAAGAGAAGTTTTTTTGTCGGTTTTCGGCTGCGTTTTCTGAAAGTTCTCGTTTTATGCGTATTTTCAACCGTTGGGTATGGATAATTCCGCCTGTCATTGTGGCGGTGGCTATGCTGATTTGGTTTTCGGCGCGGGATCTCTATCCTTTTTCCGATAAATCGATTGCGTGGTCGGATATGGTTCAGCAATACATTCCGTTGCTCGCCAGCTTTAAGGATATTATGGCAGGGAAGGACGGATTCTTTTTCAACGTCAGCAACGGCGCGGGAATGAATTTTTACGGCGTGTTTTTCTATTATCTCGCAAGCCCCTTTACCTTTTTGGTAACCTTTATAGGTAAAGCGGATATTTGGGGATTTGTCAATATTCTCATTCTTTTGAAAATGTGCGTGATGTCGGGGACGGCGTCCTTTTATCTGTCGCGTAAAAACCCCAACGCACCTCTTTTGAATATCTTTTTGTCTGTTTTATATGCGTATTCAGGCTATGCGATGATGTATTTCCTAATTCCTGCGTGGCTGGACGTTATGTATCTATTCCCTTTGCTATTGCTCGGGTTGGATAGAGTAAAAGAGGGAAAGCGCGGTCTATTCATTTTTGCGCTTGCGTCCAGCATTATTGTCAATTTTTATCTTGGTTATATGCTCGTCATTTTCCTACTTTTGTACGGATTTGTATACGTATTGATGACGAAAGATAAAAAATTTGCAGGAAATTTCGTGCTCTGCTGTGTTGTAGCGATGCTCGTGTCCGCGGTGGCTTGGCTGCCGAGTTTATTGCAATATTTCTCGTCGGGCAGAAAGACGTCCATTATCGAAAGCCTTTCCAAAACGCAGCCTTTCGTATCCTATCAAACGTCTTGGCAAACGGTGCTTTCAATGTTATTTTTGTTCCCGTTTGCATTCTGTCATCGGGACAGCGAGGACAAAGACGGCAAGCTTCGTCAAATTCTCTTCTTTGCGATGCTTGTGCCGATGCTGTTTATAGAGCCTATCAATAAAATGTGGCATACGGGGGATTATATGTGTTTCCCGACTCGATACGGTTTTATGCCACTGTTCTTATGCATTACCCTTACCATGGACAAACTGTCGGTGAAGATGCCGAGTAAAGAGCAGGGTGAGGGCGTTGAAAGTTTTGCACCTTTGGGCGGTAAATGGTTGTCTTTTATCAAAAACGACGGAAAACGGTATGCGGTCGGCGTATTCGCGTTGCTATCGTCTATTGCCTATTGTTGTCTTGCAATTCGTTATACCAACGCAAACGTTCAGCTTATGGACCAATATTCCTCCAATAACTGGGGGAATGACGAATCGATACGGGCTTTGTTAAAGTTATATTCAGTTGCGTTGTTGGTCGGAGTAGCTTTATTTGTCGTATATCGCTGGGGAATGGCAAAACGTTGCTTGTTATGGCTTTCCATCGGCGCGTTCGTGGTTTCTGAACTCTACGTAGCCCCGATGACGTATATGTCCCATCCAGGCGCGCAAACGTCCAGAATGGAAAGATATCAAGGTGCAATCGAAATCGCTAACGTTATTGACGACGATTCGTTCTATCGGGTAAAAGCGGAAAAGGAAGAAACGGACGGGGAGAAAAACAAACTCTTTGACGTTATGCTGCTTAGCGCGGGTGGTTTGAACGGCTTGGGGCATTTTACGTCGCTGACCAACGGCAATTATATGTACGCAATGAAACAATTTGGATACAGCTCTTACTGGACGGAGGTGGATAACTACGGCGGTACGGCAATTACCGACGCACTGCTTTCGGTAAAATATAAAGTATCCAACAAAAAAACGTCCGAAGATTTATATCAGGGCAAGAAATACCACGTTTCCAGTACGCCCGTGGGCTTATCGCTGGGGATTATCGCAAGAAGAGATATTATTCAAAATGCGGAAAATCTTGATTATAGCGACCGCGGAAAAATGCAAGAAATCCTGTACGAAGATTTCTTCGGGGAAAACGATTGCGTTACAAATTATACGTTAAAGGACGCTGTTTTAAGCGGCGTTCGGGTGGCGGAAAA
>JBGVQH010000198.1:0-2684 GCA_045127475.1 Candidatus Scatosoma sp. | reverse complement strand
ATACCGTTGCAAACCGCATTATCGAAATTAACGACAAAAAGACGTACGATAGAAACGTTACTTACGACGAATATATCGACGAAACGCACGCGTAAGCGACAAAACAAACAAAATAGTTACACCAAACGGCAACTTCTGATGAGGAGGTTGCCGTTTTTTCTCTCTATTTTTTCTCTTTTTAGACCGAATATTGAATGTTTCGACAAAAAAAGCTAAAATATTGTAAAATATTATAAAAATAATATTCAATATTCTTCAATAATCGATTTACAAATTAAAAAATATGTTGTATAATAGGGATAATTCTGATTGCAACGGAAACAGCATATTAATAAGGAGGACCGAACATGAAAGTACATTCGGTAATTTTATTGGAATCAAACAGCGCAATTTTATCGCAATTAAAGGATGCGTTAGACGAGAGTAAAGATTTTCACGTCATATACGCAGGAGAGGATGGGGACGAGGGTATTAAACAAATTTTACAATTAAAACCGGATATGGTACTCGTGGACCTGTTTTTAAGAGGTACGGACGGGTTTGGGGTGCTTGAAACGGTAAGAAAAACTTGGCCAGATATAAAAATTGTTATTATTGGTATTGCCAACGACGATTTTGCGGAAAAGGCAATGGCGTCGGGTGCGTCTTATTACATAGTAAAACCCTTTTCGGTGGCAACGGCAATCGAACGTTTGCGGGAATTGTTAAAAGAAAAGTCTATGGAGGAACGCCCCAACATTATCGCACGCAAGCATCCCATGACCATAGAGGAAAAAATTAGCGAAATTTTTATTTCTATTGGGATACCGCCCCATATCAAAGGATATGGGTATTTGCGCGAAGGAATTAAAATGACGATTGAAAAACCGTATATGATAAACAGCGTAACCAAGGAATTATACCCGTCTATCGCCAAGAAATTTACTACAACGCCTAGCAAAGTGGAGCGTGCAATCCGCCACGCAATCGAGGTTGCGTGGAATAGAGGGCGCATTGACGCGATCAGTGCAATTTTCGGCTCGCGTATTTATCTCGGCAGTGAAAAGCCAACGAATAGCGAGTTTATTGCGCTCGTTGCAGATAAGCTTATTTTGGAAAATATGATGTGAATATAAACTACAAAAAAAACGGCTGCAAATAAATGCAGCCGCTTTCATTTGTGGGTTATTTTTAATACATGCCGCCCATATCGCCGCCAGCAGGTGCCATAGGAGCAGGAGGGGTAGGGATATCCGTTACAATGCTTTCCGTCGTAAGCAAGGTGGATGCAACGGATGCCGCGTTTTGAAGTACCGAACGGGTAACCTTGGTAGGGTCGATAATACCGCTTTCAACCATATCGCAATATTTGTTGTTCAGTGCGTCGAAACCAAAGTTTGCTCTCTTAGAAGAAAGGACTTTGTCAACAATAACCGAACCGTCCAAGCCTGCATTTTTCGCGATCTGTCTGATGGGTTCTTCCAACGCTTTCAAAACGATGCTCGCGCCCGTTTTTTCGTCGCCGTTTAAGCTTGCAACCAATTTTTTAACCGCAGGAACAGCGGAGAGGAGTGCGCTACCGCCGCCGGGAACGTAACCTTCTTCAACGGCTGCACGGGTTGCTGCCAATGCGTCGTCGATACGGAGTTTCTTTTCTTTCATTTCTACTTCAGTAGCTGCACCAACGCTGATTACTGCTACGCCGCCAGCCAACTTCGCGAGGCGTTCTTGCAATTTTTCTCTATCGTAATCAGATTTTGTTTCTGCAATTTGCGCTTTGATAGAGGCGATACGTGCCTTAATATCTTCTGCATCACCTGCGCCGCCGACAATCGTCGTGTTTTCCTTATCCACACGAACGCTAGACGCTCTACCAAGCATGTTGGGGGTAACTTCCTTGAAATCCAAGCCAAGGTCGGAAGAAATCACTTCGCCGCCCGTCAAAATTGCGATATCGCGGAGCATTTCCTTTCTTCTGTCGCCAAACCCAGGCGCTTTTACCGCAACCGAATTGAACACACCCTTTAATTTGTTGACGATAAGGGCAGCGAGCGCGTCACCTTCTACGTCCTCAGCAATAATCAAAAGTTTTGCGCCTTGTTGCGCAAGGGGTTCGATAACGGGCAGAATTTCTTGTAAACTGGAAATCTTCTTATCCGTGATAAGGATATAGGGGTTTTCCATAACCGCTTCCATTTTATCGGTGTTGGTAACCATATACGCAGAGGCATAACCACGGTCAAACTGCATACCTTCAACAGTGTTAAGCTCGGTGTTCATAGATTTGCCTTCTTCAACGGTGATAACACCGTCTTTACCGACGATTTCCATTGCTTTCGCAATCAGAGCGCCAACCTCAGGGTTGCCTGCGGAAATGGACGCCGTCTGTTCGATAGCTTTGTTGCTTTCAACTGCTTTGGAAATACCTTTGAGGTGTTCTACCGTAGCGTCAACCGCTTTTTTAATGCCTTCTTTCAAGATGATGGGGTTCGCGCCTGCCGCAAGGTTTTTCAAGCCTTCGCGTACAATTGCTTGCGCCAAAACGACTGCCGTTGTCGTACCGTCGCCCGCAACGTCGTTGGTCTTCGTCGAAACTTCTTTTACAAGCTGTGCGCCCATATTTTCAAAGGGGTCGTTGAGCTCGATTTCTTTTGCAATCGTTACGCCGTCGTTCGTGATGAGGGGTGCGCCGAACTTTTTATCGA
>JBGVQH010000197.1:0-11886 GCA_045127475.1 Candidatus Scatosoma sp. | reverse complement strand
AAGAGTGCTGTATTTATGCTTTTTGAACAGTTTATTGCGTTCGTCGTCCGTCATCCAGCGAGAGTTTTCAAGATTGCTTTCGATCTGTTTCAATTTCCCTTTTCCGTGAAGTCCCCCGCGCATAAAATGCAACATTTTAGGGTCGATAAACTTGCAATAAATAAGTAAGCAAATCGCAAAAAACACCAAAGCAATTCCATAAAAATTGAAATCGAATGCAATAATTTTATCCAAAAAACCCAACCAATCTAAACGGCTAAACGTAAAATTACATTGTATTAACGCATAAAGAATAAACGCTAAAATATTAGAAACACAGATAAACGTCGCAAGGAAAAATAAAACCTCTTGCACCTTTCCTTGTGCTATCCGATGGGCAAAAATAACAGTAGAAAAAATCATCAGCATAATGTACCAAAAAATTTCCCATTGTAACCATTTCCCAAAGCTCAGCATACCATTTGCGTGTAAAACAAAAAACGAAAGTAAGGATGCTAGAATTGCACAAACTATTTGTATGAGCCCGATAAATTGAATCTTTTTTAACATAAGAATTTCCTCTTAAAACCAGCTGTTAGGCAACGTTGCTAATATAAAACGTCGCATGTAAATTTAAGGTTATCCTATCGTAATTTTCGTTATTATGTACAAAACTAACCGCGCAACTATATTCTCCTGCGCTTTCAACGCCAAACAGATATTTGTACTCCGTTTTACCCGTCGTTTCGTTCACAGTAGTTTGCATTTCCCCTTGAATTGCCCTGCCATTTTCGTCTATCACTACAAATTGAGGCGCAACCCCTTCAGGCAATTTACACGCAAAGGAAATTTCATACGTTTTGCCTTGGACAAATTCTTCCCACTGCATATCCAAATATACGTGCTTAATTGCCTCGTCGTACGACGCGCGTTCAATGGTCAAATACCCTTCTTTTTCTTCAGGTGCAGTTTTATAATTTTCTGCATTTTTTCCATTTATGCTAAAAAGTGCCTTTACCAAATATACACCCGCATTTATTGCTGTATTGCCCTCTTTATACGTATCATCAACCACTTTTCCCGCTCCGTCTTTCAACTGCTTAATTTGGTAAACAACCGATACGTCCAAAGGCAGCTTGCTGCCCTCTAAAATACTCAGCTCGTGCATTTCACCTGAATACGTAACCGTCTTATCAGCGAGTTCTATCTTCGACATATCATAAGTAGCACGTTCAACGGTAAGATAAGCAACCGAATCCTCTATTGCATGATAATTACTGGTATCGCCTTTAAATTGAGCGCATACCCTATACACACCAGCTTCCGTCGCTTTATTTCCGTCGAGCGTCTGTTGTTTGTTCGGAGCAATTTCAACCCCTTTGCCGTCTTTAATTTTTGTAATGGTATAGCGTACGCTTACACCTTGCGGAATGCCAACAGGATTATAGAGCACATTACCGTTTTCATCTTGAAAGGGTTTGCCTTTCATGGTTAGGCTATGTGCATCCTTATCGTAGACCACGGTTTCATCATACAACTGCGCACTTGTAACGTCATACGTAGCCTTTTCTATATGCACACGCGCGGAAAGTGTCTTCGTAACGTATCCGTCGCATTGCAAAATTGCCGTCATATCATACGAGCCTGCATTTTTAAACGTATTGCCCTGCGGATATAAAATTTTCGCAGCGCCCGGGATAGCCCCCTCCACCTCTACGGTGAACGTTTCCCCTGTATAGGTTGCGGTAAAATCTTTCAACTGAATATCATCTGAAAATTCATTTCTTGATACTTTGATTTCAACGGACGTCTCCGCCCCTTTATATGCAAGCGTAATAAAATTTCTTCCTTCTTGATAAAATTTCAATTTATCCGTTTCAGAAATCATGTCTTTCGACAACGAACGCACTTCCCTCTCCCCATTATTGTAGGTTATCGTTACGGTGTAGTCGCTATACGAGAATTTCCCCATATAAATCTCTAAGGGCTGTTCAGAAGAATACTCGTTTAGCGATATGCTTTTCGCAACGCGTTCTTCCTTGCACGCCACAAAAAGAAGAATGCTGAAACATATTAAAACAATCGTAAAGCATATTCTTTTTATTTGCATAATCCTAAAATTCATATTATTTTTCCCTCACACCATTTGTGCGCTGCTTATTGTATCCTTGTTATTCGTTTCCGTAATACAATTCCTTCGACAACGTTCCGTTTTCTACTTCTGCCCAACCATACTGTTTCATAAATTCCCCTTTATAATTAGGAGCGCCGTTTTCTTTATTTACTAAATATTCGTACCAATCACATGCAACCTTAGTAACGTCCAGCTTTATCATGCCGTAGCTTCTTTGCAATACAGAATCCGCCCCTATCGCCCTCAAGGTTGTTGTCAAAGAAGAGACAAGCGTTTGGTACATACGTTGTTCCACGTCGCTTTCATACGTTCTGTCCTCAAAAAGCAATTCGTGCAATTCTTGATTTGTACACTTCATGCCTTTCTTGTATAACAAATACGCAAGCAATTCCTTTGCTTTTTTCCTTTCAAAACAAACAACGTCGCCGTTTTGATTAAATACCTCAAACGCCCCAAAACAACGAAAATACAACTGATAATTTTTCTTTTCAAAAATAGGATAGCGCAGGTCCCGCAGCTCCGATTTTATATCTTCTGCCGTTACAGGTTTCATTAAATACCCGCTCGCATGCATTTTCATTGCCTCGTTAGCGTATTCATCATAGCCCGTTACAAAAATAATATTCAGTTTTGGCATCAGCTCTTTTAATTTTTTCGCAAGCTCCACACCCGTCATACTACCCATGCGTACGTCCAAAAATGCTACGTCGCAAGGATTTGTTTTTGCAAAATTTAACAAGTCATTCGGGTCGGAAAAGGCGCAAACCTCCGCCTCGGGCGCAGCAATTTTTAATTCGCGCACCATTCTATCCAAAGCAATTTTTTCATCATCCACCACAAAAAATCTCATGATTGTTTCTCCTTCGGGATACGAATCGTTACAATGGAACCCTGTCCCTTTACACTTTTGATATCAATACTGCCACCGCACAAGACTTCCAAACGATATTTTACGTTGGCAATACCGACGTGTTTTCGTCCGTCATCCATAGCTTTCTCCGGGTCAAACCCCACGCCGTCGTCCTCTATTGACACGTAATAATTATGCGCGTCGCAATAGCTTGCAATTTTTACTTTACCCTTCATCTTATGATAGCGAATCCCGTGGTTGACGGCATTTTCCACCAAGGGCTGCACGGTTAAAGCAGGCAAAGTAAACCCCTTTTCACGTATGTCGTATTCAAATTGTAAATCGTCGCCGTAGCGCAGTTTCTCCAACTCGATATAATTATTTAAATGACTAAGCTCGTCCTCAAATTCGATGGGCTTTTTCTCATTCAATGCACCCATATTCCCGCGCAAATACCGCGAAAAATTGATGGTGGCTTTTTCCGCCCTTTTAGGGTCTACTACGCAAAGTTCCGCAATACTGTTTAGTGAGTTGTACAAAAAGTGTGGCTGAATCTGTGAAATCATAACGGCGATACTTTTGTCTTTTAATTCCGTTTCCATTTCCTTTGTACGCTTAGAAATTTTATAATTGGAAATGATCGCATGAATACCAAACGCAATGACAATGACTACCATCGCGCCGAATACGATTTTAGAAAGATACGACGAACCCCAAATCGCTAACGCTCCTGCAACAAATTCCACCAAAATACACAGCATACTAACCAAGCTGCTAATCAATACAATGCGTATCCCTTTGCTTGCACACGGCAGTTCCCGTACCCCAAGCACGCAAAGAAGAACAACCTGAAGTGCATACGCCAAATACCAGTAGAAACGGACGTCAAAAATTCGCACAACGTCAAACGCGGAAAGCAGTATCGCCACAAGGGTAATTCCCCCTACGGCTGTTTGCGCAATAGCGCCAATCTTCTTATTTTTCCCTGTTAGGCAATTCGTTGCAAACAAACTCAAGAAGAAACTTGATAAAATTTGACACAAGCAAAGCATCGCCGTGTTTGCAGGCATGTTCTCATTCCAGAAAAATACGTCCGCAACGTCCAAAACGTATACACCACCCGTAAAGAAAACCCAAAAAGAAATTATCCAAAGGAACTTTGCAATTTTCAATTTTGTAATAAACGCCACAACGGTAAGAACCAACACTACAAGCGCAAGGGCTACAAAGGAAAATCCCACGTATCGAGAGGGCTCGTATTGCTTGGCAAGAGAATCAGCAAGCAACGTCGGGTCGTCCATTCGAATACTATGCAAGAATTCGCTAATGGCCATCTCATTGCCGTGTTTATGCGGATTAGAAATAACGATTTCCGTTACCCCGTCCGAGCTTTCGGGGAACAAGTACGACGACCACATTGCACCACAAGCATCTGTACCGATTTGCGGATGCTCGGCATCAAAAATAACCGTTTCCTCCCCAACACGCACCTTTACCGAAATATGGTTACAATAAAAATTAAAGTAAAGTCCTTCGGGCTTATTCGTCAAAAATTCCCCGTCGGGCAAGAAAACGTCAAATTTCCCTCGCAAGGTAACTTCGCCCTGCGTCGATTTAATATGTCCGTCCTTTGGAATGCTTTGCCACTCGCCATCTTCAATCTTATATTCACCGCTAAAAGATGCGGTCAATGTGCTTGCTGGAATTGCCTTAGACGGATTTTTAGAGATAACCCCTAAAGACACTGCACATACTACCACTAAGAACAGACAGCCGATTAAGCCCATAGGCAATTTTTTTATTGCTGTTATCCATTTCTTGAGCGTTTCTTTCATAAAACCATTCTCCTTCTTCGTTAAGTATGCCACAGTGCCCTACAACTATGCCGTTTTTTATAAGGCTTATAATACGACAATAGCCCCGAATAAAATCGGGGTGTCTTGTCATGGATACAATTTAATTAGTCTTTATTTGAGGCACGCTAAGTTCAATAGGCTTGCTTTCCACAGGGGGAGCCACCTTCGCCTTAGGTTCTTGCAAATCGAGTTTAAGCTTGTCTTGAACGTTCTTTTGCACTTTTCTTTCCGCACGCTTATCTTCCACTGTTTTTTGCTTGCTTTCAGGGTCGTAGTCGGGGTACTTCTTATTAAGGAGGTCTTCCGCCTTTTTCCAGTTTTCTTTAGCTTCTTTCCAATCAACAACCCCCTCGCCTCTTAAAGACTTATTCATCAATTTCCATTTACGAACGTTTTCATTGATAATGTTGTTCAACGTTTCGTCTTCAATGATTGCATGTTCTTGAGCCCCCTTGTTTACGTAATGTTGAATAGAGCCCAGAGCTTTCTGTTCCTCCGCCATTCTATCGGGGTTTGGACGATAACCAATTTCATATACGTAAGACATATCCAGCTTTTTATCGCGATACAACGTGTTAAATTCATCTTTCGCCAATTTAATAGCCCTATCGATTTTTTTATCGCTGTACGTATCCCCGCAAACTTCTTTTAAGAAACCACGAACTTTATCCGTATTTTCTAAAATATTATAGCCCTTCCCAAAATTGCCGAATACATCTTTCTTGAACCCGACGGGCGTTGCCTTTTGAAGCATAACGTCTGCGGCGTGTTGCGCGGAAATAATAACGTCTTTCAAGGTATTAATACCAAAAACGGAAACTTTTTCAGTTGTAACAACCTGCTTGCCATCAACGATTGTAGTAGAATCCATTTCAAACGTCGAGCTTAAACCCTTGAAAGCAATTTCAAACATGGTTTGCGCCGTTTTTGCAAACTTTTCTTGCAAGTCCGTCTTAACGTCTTTGATTTTTTTACCAGCGCATTCATCATAAGCTGCACAAGCAAGCTCTGCGCTTTCATACATCGGGTCGAAAAGACGTTTTTCAACCGAGTTGACAACCAATGCGTCAGGTTTATCCGTATTTACAACAGCACCCGCTAAATACGATTTTATCGTTTTTAATCCTTCTCCGGTCTTACATCTTTCTAATCTTTGAACCGCAGTTTTCCCTTTAATTAAACCGATTGGTTCTTCCTCAAGGTCTACCTTGGGTTGTTCTTGTTTTAATTCCTTTTCTTCTTGAGGTTGTTCGGGTTGCTTAACCTTCAGCTCCTCTGCTACAGTGTCGGGTTGCGCTTGGGGTTGTGCAACTCTTTTAGGTTCTATAACTTCAGGCTTGATGATAACGCGATGATTTTCATATTCTCTATCCAACTCAAGCTTTGTATAGCCCGTCATTGACGTAATCAAACTCGTCATTACTTTCAACGCGTCGCGTTCTGCTACGTATTGACGGTGGTTAAAAATCCATTCGAACCACCAACGCTTTGAAAAGCTATCCCTCAAAGCGCGGTATACAGGGAAAAAGGTCGAAGATACTTCATTGCGAATATCCTCTGTCGCCTCTTTGACTTCTTCTTCCTTCACGTTTCTAGTATTGAGCGTAGGCAACGAACGGAAACCCTCTTCCTTTTTTCCGCTTAACGCAGTCTGATACCAAGTATCCCCCAACAGCGTCAATTTCCTCCCCATATTTTTAATCCAATCTTTACTTTCTTCCGTATCTTGCCCTTCGGGTCTATTTTTAAATTCCCCCTCCGCAGTGGTATAGCAACCAAACACACTTTCAACCCAATCCTTTATGTACGTGGTTAAGCGTTCGTAAACGTCCCCTTCTTTTTTATAGGTATGGTTAGGAACAATAGGAATATTTTCAACGTTGGAAATGATTCCCTTCCATTCGCGGATTTGATTGATAATTTGTTCACGAGTTTTTGCCATAATTTTTTCTCCTTTCGTTTTTTGACACGCTCAGTATACCTTACCCTGTACACCAAGAGTACACCAAAATATTTTTTAATCTCGTCCTTTATTTTTTTATTTTTTAATGCTTATTCTCTGTTTTACGTTTTGCGTATAAACAATACCGCTTATAAAAAATAATATAATTATATTATACTATGCAAACTACAACAAAAACAACAACAAAAAAAGTATTCCTCAAAAAAAATAATCAAGAATGATTTTTTTATTGTATAACTACACACGCTAAAATGTGAATTTTATTCGCCAAATCGTTCGCCAAACTATACCAAAAACGCAAAAAAACGCGAATTTTTATGCATTTACGCAAAGAAAAAAGGATATTTATGCACAATTTTTTGCATAAATATCCTTTTTGGTGGAGATAAGCGGATTCGAACCGCTGGCCTCCTCGTTGCGAACGAGGCGCTCTACCAACTGAGCCATATCCCCAAAGCTTTTTCATTATATAGCATTTCCAAAACTTTGTCAACAATTTTTTTGTGCTTTTTATTGATTTTTTCAAAATTTTATCCCTGCTATAAAGGCAGTGTCCCAAGCGGGAAACACTGCCTTATTTTTAATTCCACCCTAACAATTTTCTTGTTATATCTAATTTTTGCTTTACGTTCATTTTCAATTCACCGCGATACCAGTTCTCAAAATCCCCGTATTCGGCGCATTTGCGCAAATCCAAATATTTCTCCAAACACGCGCACGCCTTTTGTAACAGCCCTTGCATTTCATCGTTTTCGCCCTTATCGTAACAGAGCTTCGCTTCGTACAAATACACGTACCAACGATAAATGTGCAACAACGTTTTGGTATACAGCCACCATTTGCAATGCACCTGCCACGCCGCCGCCTGCGAAAGCTCTTTTTCCAAGCCCGCAAAACTCTCTGCTAAATCCTCGTAAATCGGCAAAACTCTTTGCAGTTCCGCATGCATTTTTTCGTACAACTCATTCGGCAATTTACCACGGAAATAATAGGTAATATCCCCACCGCGACCTAAAATCAATCCGTCTTTCAATATAAAATTCTTAACGTTCGGACTGACCTCGTCGTAGTTATAATTAAAATAATTAGCGTGTACGTAGCGCAAATATTCCGTTTCCAAGCAAGGCATTTCGTCGAAATATTTCTCAATTAACGGTTTTGCCTGCTGGGCATACGCCCCATAACTTACGGTATATGCGTCCAAATATTCTTGAGCAGAAAAGCCCGTAAAATTCCACAGCATTTGCGCATAAGCTTGTATTTCAAAATCAAATTCACGCACGTTGGAAACGTTCAAAATAAAATACGCGTCGTCCCCTTTTGCCTTGGTTTTTGCTATATTATAGTAAAGCTTACCCAAGCCCGTTTGCGGCGCAATATGCGGGCCTATATCGTAATACTGCACGTGATAATAAATACCGTATTGCTGATTTTTACAACGTGGAACGCGCTCGTAATCCCCACCGAACATCTGATTAGGTCCGTTGTCGGAAAATACGATTATCACGTCCTCGTCTAAATCCAACACTCCCTTTTCCATAAGCGTAGAGCCTTCCATCCAAAGGGTTGTGGAAAAATATTTTGCTTTGCCCCCCGTTGCCGCCGCGACGATTTCCTTTTGCATCTTGATGGCGTTACTGATATAATCGGCGTAAATTTTGAGTTCGCTTTCCGTCGGCGTATCCTCTTCCCAAACCGGTCTGTCCGCCTTACCGCGCAAGCCCACCTGCCATACGACGTTGTCGTACTTCGCCCATTTTTTGGCGTAATATTTCCAGCCCTCTATCAGCGTTTCGGGGTTATGGATATACGAATATTGACCATCTTTTTGGAATTTCTTACAATAATTTTCAAAGGTGAAATGCGACAAGCCCAACGGCTCTATATGATGCTGTGAAAGGAATATACCACGCCTTGCAACACAATCAGCGAGCGCCTTTTCGGGGGGATTGTCGATATCCAAAAAGGATGCGGGTATCACCAAGTTAATTTTTAAGCGCAACGCCGTTTCCACTACCCTGTCCATTACGCTTTCTGCAACCGTAATCCCATAGAAAGGATAGTCCATACGGCGTATACCGCCGCCCGTTTTCCAACCCGTCAAAAGGTCCTCGTCGTTGACAAAAAAACCACGGAAACCGATTTTTTCGGGATGGTCCTCCATATGAAACGGGCTAATGTGTAACGCTATGCGTTTTTCAATAGCCAAATCGTTGAACAGATAGCAAGGCGATATGCCCAACACCTTTTCGCTGAAGGTATAAATGCCCCAAATCGTGCCTAAATACCCACTAGCGGATATCCTGATTACCCGCCCGTCGCAATCAATAGAAAAACTTTCGTCCTGTAAAGGATCGCCGACCAGAGTATTTTCTTCAATAATCACACAGTTTTCGGTTTCATTCCCCACGATTTTCGGCAAATCCGTCAAATGGCTTACCCGCAAGAAATCGCGGCGCAAATCCTCCACCGCCAACCGCACGTAAGGATTTGTGTTTTTCACATAAATATCAATGCTACTTCCCTGATCGAATATATACATATCCCGCGCCTCTTTTTTTCTTTATTATACTATATGCACAACGAAAAATCAAGACGAAAGTGATTAAAAATATATGCTATTCGCTTATCTAATAAAATTCACGTACCATGTAAAAAGCGCTCCCTTATCCCGAGAGCGCCCTTTTGTCATTTATTTATTTGTTACAGAAGAAATCGGTAGAATCCGCCGCGTTCGGTTTTCTGCCCACCGAAATATTATCCTCTCGGCGATTGCGCAGTTCGGGAACGGGCGACGGCGCGACCTGATACCGATAATCCGCGCCCCGTCTGCGGATAAAGTTTTCGATTACGTTATGCGAGGGTGTCATTTGCGCCGTGGGTTGGATCGTCTTTTGGAAACGGAAAAAGTCCGCATCTTCAGGCAAATCCTTCACGCGTACGTACTCTTCGCGGTTGGACGTGTACTGTACCGTTTCCCCCAAAATCTTACGCACGTACTCGATATTTTCGTGCAAGGATAAGGGTTTGGGGAAAGTAGGGTCTTTGATGACCTCTTCCCAATCTTTCTTTTCGTATTTCTTGAGCAGCTCCGCCGCCTTATGCAGGTGGGAAATTTCGAAGGACAGATACATTTCCCACAGCTTTTTCACGTACGGATCTGTTTCCGTCTTGTAACACGACCAATAGAGATAGCACTCGCAATACTCGTGCCAAAGCAACATTTCCAACCACGTTGCGTTGGGGTCCATCAACGATTCGTACTGGGTTACGTGTTCTTCCTCGACAAGCGCGATTTCCTGATATAATTTTCGCGCCATATCGTTACAAGCAAAGTTTGTAACGTTCATATAATAGTTCATGGTCTGCTGTTCCGCGGCAGTGATAATCATGGTATTGAGTACCGTTTGCGTATCCGATTCCTTGGCGTTTATGCTCCGTTTTACGTTATCCATCGGGTAACGGTGATGGGCAATCGTCGGACGACCGGGCATAATCTCGGTGTAACGCCCAACCAACCACTCGGCAGCAATCCCCTGGTCCATTTCCAGCAAATTTGCATATCTGTACAAATGATCAAAGTCTTCTAACAACGCGAAATCAAGTGCCGTTTTTACGTTGCAGTCCAGCTCGCGTTTGGCAAGTTCCGCCGTCAAGTCAACCGCTAATTGCTCATAGGAAATCGTGTGCTCCAAAATTGTTTCGTTGGCAGGCTTTAACAGCGAAATTTGCAGTTGTTGCTGCTTTTCAATCTCGCGCGTGAGTGCAATATCGCGGCGCAAATCATTGTTATCGGTATGGCGCGCAAGCTGGTGCGAAAACCAGTTCGCCTCAAACTCCGTCCCATTCATGAGGATAATTCTCGTCTTGGTATACGGGTCGATTTCGCGCTTGTCGTACGCCTGCGGGTACAGCTCTTTCCAGTTTTGCAACGCCTTTTCTATCGGCATGGGTTTTTCTTGAAATGGATTCATGGGCAATCACTCCTTTGTTTTATTCACTAAACAGAGTATGCCCAACTGGAAATTTTTGATACCTATGTGCACGCATAAAAAGAAAACGTCCCGATCGTTTGACCGAGCCGCTTCCTTTTTTTCATATTTTTGAAGGTATATTCTCTCTTGGTATGCGGAATTATACAATACCGTGCGCCATCATCGCCTCGGCAACCTTTTCAAAGCCCGCGATATTCGCGCCCATTACGTAGTTGCCCTCAAATCCGTATTTCTTCGCCGCCGTATCGATATTTTTATAAATATTGACCATAATCGTCTTTAATTTCGCGTCCACTTCTTCCGCCGACCAGTACAGTCTGCCGGAAGATTGCGCCATTTCCAGCGCAGAGGTTGCTACGCCGCCCGCATTTGCCGCCTTTGCTGGCAAGAATACTACGCCGTCTGCCTTTTGGAAGGTTTCAATCGCCTCCAACGTCGAGGGCATGTTTGCGCCTTCTGCAACGTATTTTACGCCGTTTTTCACAAGCGCTGCCGCACTTTCCGCGTCGATTTCGTTCTGTGTTGCGCAAGGCAATGCCACGTCGCAAGGAATCGTCCAAATCCCCTTGCAGCCCTCTACGTATTTCGCACCCGCTACACGGTTTGCGTATTCTTTAATACGTGCACGTTCCACTTCCTTAATCTGCTTTACAACGTCCAGCTGAATGCCGTTCGGGTCATAAATATAGCCGTTAGAATCGTACATAGCCACAACTTTCGCGCCCAGTTGTTGGGCTTTTTCACAAGCGTAAATCGCTACGTTACCGCTACCCGAAACAATCGTCGTTTTGCCTTCAAAGCTATCCCCGCGCAGACGCATTGCCTCTGCCGTAATATACACAAGCCCATAGCCCGTCGCCTCTTTTCTAACCAGCGAGCCACCGTAGGAAAGCCCTCTGCCCGTCAAAACACCTACGTGTTCGTCGCGAATACGCTTATACTGACCGAAGAGATAACCAACTTCACGTGCGCCAACGCCGATATCCCCTGCAGGAACGTCCGTATCTGCGCCAACGTGGCGGAAAAGCTCTAACATAAAGCTTTGGCAGAATGCCATAATTTCACGGTCGGATTTGCCTTTGGGATCAAAATCCGAACCACCCTTACCG
>JBGVQH010000196.1:0-2520 GCA_045127475.1 Candidatus Scatosoma sp. | reverse complement strand
CTCAGCGTAGTGGGTATACCTAAGCCGATAATCAGCCTGGACATACGCGTCTGCGTCATTTTAACAAACTGTTTTTTCTCACGCTCTATAACCGCGGCTTCCGCCGCTTGCAGTTGTTCTTCCCTAGTTTTTTTCATACGCATTTATTATACATCTTTACGCGTGATTTTGCAAGCCTCAAACGGCATTTTTTTTGAAAAACACAATTTTTTTCACGTTTTTTCTTTCTTCAATTTTTCTCTGCCTCTTTACGGTTGCTTTTTTGTTTTTCGCGTGCTATAATAAAGCTATGGAAAACTCGAAGCAATCAAAAAACGCAAAATACTTCAAATACAAATTTACGACCGCAATGCTGATATTGCTGATTGTTGCGCTGGTTCTTTGCGCAGCGGGGTTGGCGGTTAGCATCTACCGCCTTTATAACGAGGGCATACATGGTTTTTTGGACGTATTACAATCCCCCTTGTTGATTGCAATTTGCGTATTCGCCATCGCCTTTATCATTTCTGTTTTAGCAAAGTCGCAATACGTTGTTACAGACAAACATTATATCGCGCAATTCGGGTTTGTCAAGAGCCGTTTTTTGATTAAACAAGTTACGAGATTAGAACTGGACAGCGACACGAAACAATTAACCGTCTTCGTCGGCGAAGAATATATGGTACTCTCCATCGTCCCCGACCAAAACGACGCTTTCGTGCAGGCAATGCGCGAGGTCAACAAAAATATTGATTTTACCTTTACTCTAGCAACCGCCAACACGCAAGACAAAAAATAATACCGCATAAAATAAACACGCTATCACTAGCGTGTTTTTATTTGGTCTATGTAATGTTATTCGCCGTATTCTGCAATATAAGGCAGGTTGCGGTATTTCTCGTCGCAGTCGAGCCCATAGCCGATTACAAAGAAATCGGGAATGGTGAACAGCACTTTGTCTGCCTTAAAATCCACCAAACGACGGCTAGGCTTGTCAAGCAAGGTTACCACCTTGAGAGAGAGCGGCTCGCGCGCCTTTAAGAGTTTGATAATATCGCTAAGCGTTCTGCCTGTATCGATAATATCCTCCACGATTACCACGTGATAATCTTTAATTTCGTGTGCAAGATCCATCGTAATTTTTACCACGCCCGAAGATTCCGTACCTGCATAATAGCTTTTAGCGCACATAAAATCAATATCGTGGGGAATGGTAACGGCACGGCACAAATCCGCCATAAAGACAAACGCCCCCTTTAAAATGCTGACGAGCAAAAGCGGTTTCCCCTCGTATTCTGCACTGATTTCCGCACCAGCTTTTTTGATAGCAGCCGCTATTTCCTCTTCCGTAATCGCTACGCGTTTGATTTTGCTTTCGTATTCTGCCTGTCCGTTCTTCTTTTGCATGGAAAAATACTCCTGTTTTGATATATTTTTATTATTATATCACAGTTTTCTATTTTTTTCAAGGGTTTTACACAAAAAAATAATCCTTAATAAAAGCGAATACCCTTTATAAAAAAAATCAATAAGAAAGTGCATCAAAAAACACAAAAAAAACTTGACAGTTCTTTCGCTTTGTTATATAATGATAGTTGTTTGAAAAAACCGAGTAGATCGGCGTAAACAAAGGAGTGTTTATTTTATGAGTCGTATGATCGGTACTATTTCCCGTGGCGTACGCGCTCCCATTATCCGTAACGGCGACGATATTGTTAAAATCGTTACCGATTCCGTTTTGGAAGCATCCAAGGACGCAGGCTTTGAAATTCAGAACAGAGATATTATTGCGATGACGGAAGCCATTGTCGCGCGCGCACAAGGCAACTATGCGTCCGTGGACGATATCGCAACCGACGTAAAAGCAAAGCTCGGCGGCGAGACGGTGGGCGTTATCTTCCCGATCCTCAGCCGTAACCGTTTTGCTATTTGCCTGCGCGGTATCGCAAAAGGCGCAAAGAAAGTCGTGTTAATGCTCTCCTACCCCTCCGACGAAGTAGGCAACCATCTCATTTCGTTGGACGCGTTGGACGAAAAGGGCGTTGACCCCTATCGCGACGTGCTCGATTTGAAAAAATACCGCGAACTGTTTGGCTATGAAAAGCACACGTTCACGGGTATCGATTACGTAGAATATTACGAAAATTTGATTAAAGAATGCGGCGCAGAGGCGGAAATTATTTTTGCTAACGACTGCCGCGCTATCTTGAACTATACCAAAAACGTAATCGCCTGCGACATCCACAGCAGAGCAAGAACCAAACGCCTTTTGAAGGCAGCGGGCGCTGAGCGCGTGTTCGGGTTGGACGAAATTTTAAACGCACCCGTAAACGGTAGCGGTTATAACGAAAATTATGGTTTGCTCGGTTCGAACAAAGCAACGGAAGACCAAGTTAAATTGTTCCCCCGCGATTGCCAGCCTATCGTGGACGCGGTACAAAAGAATATATACGCGGCAACGGGCAAAATCGTAGAGGTAATGGTTTACGGCGACGGTGCTTTCAAAGACCCCGTCGGGAAGATTTGGGAGCTTGCAGACCC
>JBGVQH010000195.1:0-10348 GCA_045127475.1 Candidatus Scatosoma sp. | reverse complement strand
ATTGTTTTGTATATTGGCGGTAGGGGGTATCGTTATTACGGGTTGCCTTTGTACACGTTTTCGGTATTCGGTTGGATTTCTTTGTTAGAGGTATTCCAAGAAAAATCAGTTCTTTTTTTAAAACGTTTAAGCACCGTTGCGATGGCGATAATGGTCAGCATTTCTTTGGTATTTTTCTTTGTCAATGGAAATCAGCATTACATTTTCCGAGATAAAGAGGATACCGCGCAATATCAGGTGGCACAGTATATTAAGGAACATGGAGATGATGACCCCACTTTGCTTACTTGGGGCATGCTGGATTCGGGTTTCTATTTGGCTGCCGAGCAGATTCCACCGTTTAAATATACAAGTAAGATGAACATTCCTCTGCAAGAAATGTACGACGAAGTGCAACGGTATATGGACGAAGGACTTGCTGATTTTATTATCTACTGCGTTGATAAGTATGGCAATGCCATGAAAGAACACCCTCGTTACGAGAAAGTGGCAACGTTTGAGGGGTGGGCGCTGAATAACAAACACACCTATATTTTGTATCAATTAAAAGCATAAGTATATATAAAAACCACGGGCAATTTTGCCCGTGGTTTTTATATACAAATGTTTACGATTTGGTTGCTAAATATACCATTAAAACGGATATGTCTGCGGGGTTTACCCCTGAAATGCGCCCTGCCTGTCCAAGGTTGAAAGGTCGAATACGGTCTAATTTTTCCCGTGCCTCTAACCTAAGCCCCGCAATCGAATGATAATCAATGTCGGGGGGCAACAGCTTGTCTTCCAGCTTTTTCGCGCGTTCGATAATATCCAAGCCCTGTTTTAAATATCCCTCGTATTTGACGGTGATTTCCGCCGTTTCCAATACGTTTTTCGGATATTCATAGAATACGTTAAACCGCGCCATAATATCCTTTAAGGGGACGGAACGTTTAATCATATCCGCATACGACACGCCGCCGCTGGGCGTACCGTAGCCGTATTCCGCCAAGAATGCCGTCGCCTCTTTTTGGGGTATGCGCGTTTGCATGGCGGCAAGTAAGCTTTCGTATTTTTCCTTGCGTTCCAAATACCGCGCGTAACGCTCGGGGGTAACCAAACCGATCGCTTTCCCTTTTTCCGTCAAGCGGAAATCGGCGTTGTCCTGTCGCAAACAGATACGGTGTTCTGCGCGCGAAGTCATCATTCGGTAGGGCTCGTCCGTGCCTTTGGTTACCAAATCGTCAATTAACACCCCGATATACGCCTCGTCGCGACGGAGTGTAAAGGGTGGCAAACCGCGGAGCTTTAACGACGCGTTCAAGCCTGCCATCAAGCCCTGTGCCGCCGCCTCTTCGTACCCTGAAGTACCGTTGATTTGACCTGCGGTGTAGATGCCCTCGATTTTCTTAAATTCCAAGGTTGGCAGTACGTCCAACGTGTCGATACAATCGTATTCGATGGCGTAGCCGTACCGCATAATATCCGCGTGTTCTAAGCCCGCCACGCTTGCGTACATAGCCCGTTGTACGTCGTGGGGCATAGACGTAGACATGCCCTGTACGTAGACCTCTAACGTGTCCGCGCCCTCGGGCTCTAAGAAAATTTGATGGCGTTCCTTGTCTTTAAAGCGGACAACCTTAGTTTCGATAGACGGGCAATATCTTGGACCCGTCGATAAAATCGTGCCGTCGTATAAAGGGGAGCGGTCAAGATTGTCCATAATAATTGCATGCGTATCCAAATTGGTATACGTCAGATAGCAGGGCAATTTATTTTCGGGGGGATTGTCGTGCATAAACGAAAAGGGATAAATATCCGTGTCGCCGTTTTGCACTTCGCATTTAGAATAATCAACCGTTCTGCCGTCCACGCGCGCAGGCGTACCTGTTTTAAAACGGCGGACGTTAAACCCAAGCTTGATTAAATTTTCGGTTAAATACGTGGCAGGAGCAAAGCCGTTCGGTCCTGATTTTTGCACTACGTGTCCCGTAATCGTTTCGCCGTTGAGATATACCCCCGTGCAAAGAATGACCGCTTTGCAGGAAATCACGCCGCCGTAGCTTGTTTTCACGCCCGTACACTTGCCGTTTTCCACCAAAATCTCAGACGCCTCTGCCTGAATAATGCGCAGGTTTTTGGTGTTTTCCAACACTCGTTTCATTTCTGCGTGATAGGCGTTTTTGTCCGACTGTGCGCGCAGGGATTGTACCGCCGCGCCCTTGCCGACGTTCAGCATACGGATTTGCAGAGCGGTTTTATCCGCGACAATACCCATTTCGCCGCCCAGCGCGTCGATTTCGCGCACCAAATGCCCTTTCGCCGTGCCCCCAATAGAGGGGTTGCAGGGTAAAAAGGCGATACTGTCCAAATTCAAGGTCAAAAGGGCGGTTTTTATTCCCGTGCGCGCCAAAGCAAGCGCAGCCTCGCAACCTGCGTGTCCTGCGCCTACTACGACCGCCTCAGCGGCATATTCTAAAAAACCGTGCTCTTTCTTTTCCATTATTTTTTCAATACGATATTTTTAATATCGTCAATTTCCTTTTCAATGCGTGCGTTCAGCTTTTCCAAATCCCGCATTTTATCACGGGCATACATAATCGTCGTATGATCTCTGCCGCCTAAGTGCTCTCCGATAACGTCCAAGGGAATCGTCAGCATTTCGCACATTACGTACGCGCAAATTTGGCGTGCCTTGACGAGGTCTGCCTTTTTGCTCTTGCCGATAAGGTCCTCTTTTTTGGTTTTGAAATATCCGCAAACCGCCGCGATAATTTTTTCGGGCGTAACGTCCTCTTCCTCTTCTTCGTTTACCGATTCGCTGATTGCCAGCTTGGCAAGGGAGAGGGTGATGGGCTGTTCGTGGAGCTTGCTGGCAAAGATAACCTTATTTAATCTCCCCTCTAAGGTACGCACGTCGTGTCCCGAATCGCTGACCAAAAATTCTAAAACGTCCTCAGGTACGGCGCATTTTCTATCCATAGCTTTGCGTTTCAAAATGGCAATTTTCGTTTCTCCGTCGGGCGGCTGAATATCGACAATCATGCCCCCCTCAAAACGGGTACGCAGTCTATCTTCCAAGGTCGCAATTTCCTTGGGCGGTCTATCGGACGTGATGACAATTTGTTTGTTTTGCGCCGACAGCTCGTTAAAGGTGTGGAAAAGCTCTTCTTGCAGCTGCGTACGAGCTTTCAAGAACTGAATATCGTCAATCATCAAAACGTCTACGTTGCGGTAATGCAAACGGAACTTTGCGCCCGTTTTCTGCGTAATCGAATCGATTAAATCGTTTAAAAAGTTTTCGCTGGTGGTGTACAACACCTTTTTTTCGGGCGCGGTTTGTGCCAAGTGGTTGGCGATGGCGTGCATTAGGTGGGTTTTGCCCAAGCCCGATTCGCCATAGATAAACAGGGGGTTAAAGGTTTCGCCGGGGTTTTCCGCAACCGCCTTTGCCGCAGCGTAAACGAACTTGCTCCCTGCGCCCGCAACGAAGGAATCAAAGGTAAAATTTTTATTAATAGGGGAGGTGCGGAAGGTTTCGGAAACGTCCTCTTCAAAATCCAAAGGATAGTTTACGCTCCCGTCCACGACGATGCGGAAATCGGCAAGCCCCAAATCGCATTTTACGATAGCCGAGCGCAATGATTCGGCGTGCTTTCTTTCGATAACGCCCGCTGCCATATCGGTATGTGCCTTTAACACGATTTTACGTCCAACGACGTCGATGGGTTCTAACTCTTTAATGAACGCATTAAAAGAAGACGGGTTGATAAGCATCTCCGCCTTTTCCAAAATTTGTTTCCATAAAAACTGCAGCTGCGAATTTTCAGGCATTTTTTACCCCCGTGGTAGAATTGTTTACGTATATCCCTCTCGTAAACTTGTCTTTTCCGAAATTATTTGATATAATTATAATACAAAATGCGACGAAAAGAAAGCAATTTTGACGGGGTTTTTTACGATTATGCAAATAAAAAAATTATTCCTTCAAAATTTTAGAAATTATCAGTCGGAGGTTTTTGCCTTTTCCGACGGGTTAAACGTGCTGTTTGGCAAAAATGCGCAGGGCAAGACCAACTGTGCCGAGGCGGTCTTTTACCTTTGCACGGGCGCGTCGCTGCGTATTCGCCACGATAAACAACTCATTAAAATCGGTGCGGAAAGCGCAAAAATTACCGCGGAAACGGAAAACCGCTACGGCAAAGTAACCATTGAGGCGGAAATTTACGAAAGTAAGCGCGAAATCCGCGTGAACGGCAGCAAAATCGCCAAAAACGCCGATTTGATGGGGCATATCAACAGTGTGTTTTTCTCGCCTGGGGAACTGCGACTTATCCAAGACGGACCGGACGAACGCCGCCGTTTTATGAACTTATCCATTTCGCAAACCTCGCCTGCTTATTATACGGCACTTTTGCGGTATAATAAAATTTTGGATCAGCGCAACACCTTATTGAAAAACCGCGACGTGTCGTTGGTTTTGGATACTCTGCCCGTGTGGGACGAACAACTGTGCAAATATGCGGCGGTAATCGTGAAGAAGAGGGTGGAATTTTTAGAGAAATTAGCCCCCTACGCCAAGGCACACCACGCCTTTTTGACGGACGGGGAAGAAGAGCTTATCATCAAACCCGACCGTATTTACGAGGGGAACGAAGAGGAAATTGCCAAAAATTTACTTCGGCGGTTGGAAAACAATTACGACAAAGACCTGCGTTTGGGTTTTACGACGGTCGGTCCGCACCGCGACGATTTGGACGTGTTGATTAACGGCATGGACGCAAAATCGTACGCCTCGCAAGGTCAGATGCGTACTGCGGCGCTCTCTTTAAAGCTTGCCGAAGTGGATATTTTTAAGGAACTTTCGGGGGAAAATCCTATCCTGATTTTGGACGACGTGATGAGCGAGCTGGACTTAAAACGCCGCAAAAAATTGCTCCAATGCACCCAAGGCATACAGACCATTCTTACCTGTACGCATGCAGAGCGTGTTTTGTACGGTGCGGAATGCAACAAAATCCGTATCGAGGACGGGCATATTAAGGAATAAACGAGTGGTATAAAACGCGAAAAATTACCCATACTAACGACAAAACACCGCCACCCGTGTTGCGATGAATCCATTTACATACGGCAAAGGACGGGATAAGCATGCACCAAAAAAAGAGAAGATATATCAAGGCGCTCCTGTTTGCGGGCGCTTTTTTCTTTGCGCCGATGGCGACGGTGAAAACGGAAACGCATACGGAAACGTATATTGCTGCGGGCGCACAAAGCGGCAAGGAAAATCCCTACGGTTGGGAAAAATTATCGTCGTATACCACCTATTTTGAACAAAAGGACGGGGGGCGGGTTGAAAACATTCGTATTGCGGCAGCTCTGATTGACGGAATTACGATACAGGCGTTTGGGGATTTTTCTTTTAACGGCACGGTGGGGCGGCGAACGGAAGAGGCAGGATTTAAACGGGCGAAAATTATTGTAAACGGCGAGTACGTACAGGGGGTAGGCGGCGGCGTTTGTCAGGTGAGCACAACGCTTTACAACGCCGCGTTGAAATCGGGGTTAAAAATCACCGAATTTCACCCGCACAGTCTGCGTGTTTCCTACGTGCCCCCCTCGCGCGACGCTATGGTGTCTTCGCAAAGCGATTTATGCTTTTTCAATCCCTACGCGCATCCGATACATCTTTCCGTGCAGGTATTTTCGGGTGGTATTCGCGTGCTCTTCTACGGTCAGGGAGACGGGTTGCGGCGTGAAATTGTCAGTGAAGAAAAGGGGGATATTCCGCCCCCGCCCCCTATCGTCAAGGAGGGGGCAAGGGACGAAATTTTGCGTGCGCCTAAAAACGGTGTCAAGAGCGAGGCGTATTTGGAAACCTATCAAGGTGCGCAGCTTATCCGCCGTGAAAAGCTCCGCGCGGACGAATACCGTCCCACGCAGGGAATAATCGTCAAAAAAATGCCCCAACCGACAAATTACGGGCAATAAAATACATTTCAACGCTTGTCTTTTTTTGCGGAAAATGTTATAATAAAAGAGTATAAATAAAAGAACGAAACAGGCGGTACGCTGAAGCGGAGAAAAGACGAAAAATCGGCGGCGCGGCTTGAACAAAAAGGCAGGTTGATATGGAAAGAATTCAGCTTAAACAACTCAATGAAAATTTGGCAAACTACGGCGGAAAAATCGTAACGGTAGCAGGTTGGGCAAAGACCATTCGCGATTCTAAAGCCTTTGGCTTTATCGAACTCAACGACGGCAGCTGTTTTAAAAACACGCAAATCGTTTTTGAAAGAGCCAACCTTGCAAACTATGATGAAATCGCAAAGGAAAACGTCGGCTGCGCGCTGATTGTTACGGGCAAGGTAGAGCTTACCCCCGACAACAAGCAGCCCTACGAAATCAAGGCGGTGGAAATCAAGGTGGAGGGCGAGTCCACCCCCGATTATCCCTTGCAGAAAAAACGCCATGGCGTGGAATTTTTGCGTGAAATCGCTTACCTGCGCCCTAGAACGAATTTGTTCGGTGCGGCGTTTAGAATTCGCAGCGAGGCGGCAATCGCTATTCATAAATTTTTCAATGACCGCGGCTTTGTTTACGTGCACACCCCTATTTTGACGGGGAGCGATTGCGAGGGCGCGGGGGCAATGTTCCAGGTAACCACCCTCGATTTGGACGAAGTGGCGAAATCGGGCAAGCCCGTCGATTATAAGGACGATTTCTTCGGGAAGAAAGCGTCGCTGACCGTATCGGGGCAGCTCAGCGCAGAAACGTACGCGATGGCATTTGGCAACGTGTACACGTTCGGCCCTACTTTCCGTGCGGAACATTCCAACACCACCCGCCACGCGGCAGAGTTTTGGATGATTGAACCGGAAATGGCGTTCTGCGATTTAGCGGGGGACATGGACGTTGCGGAAGCGATGGTAAAATATGTAATCGACTACGTTTGCGAAACGTGCGCGGACGAGTTGAATTTCTTGAATCAGTTTGTGGATAAAGGGTTGTTGGAACGACTGAAAAACGTATCTGAAAACGCGTTTGTGCGTTTAACGTACACCGAGGCGATTGAAATTTTGAAACAAAACGCCGACGAATTCGACGATAAAAATATTTTCTGGGGCAAGGATTTGCAGAGTGAGCACGAACGTTTCCTGACTGAACAGGTATACCAAAAACCCGTGTTCTTGACCGATTACCCCAAGGAAATTAAGGCGTTCTATATGAAACAGAATCCCGACGGGAAGACGGTGGCGGCGGCAGACTTGCTCGTGCCTGGCATTGGAGAGCTTGTCGGCGGTTCGCAAAGAGAGGACGATTACGACAAGTTGGTCAATCGTATCAAGGAGCTTGGCATGAACCCCGAGGATTACTGGTGGTATCTTGACTTGCGCCGCTATGGCGGAACAACGCACAGCGGTTTTGGGCTTGGGTTTGAACGTATGGTAATGTACCTGACGGGTATTTCCAATATCCGCGACGTATTGCCGTATCCCAGAACGTTCGGGGATATGAAATATTAAAACAATGAATTGCGGCAACGCCGCATGAATTGTTTTAAAAAACGCGAATTGTCCTACGGGCATGAATTGCAAAACAGCGTTTTGCATAATTGTAAATTTTCCACAATGCCAGCGAAGACGGCAATTCATGAAAGGCAACGCCTTTCCATTCATGGCAAGATTGCCTTGTTAACTTATGAACGCTCTGCGTTCAAATCATTATTCGGAGAAAACGATTATGACAAAAATTATCATTGACGCTATGGGCGGCGATTACGCCCCGAAACAACAGGTACTCGGTTGCGTAGAGGCTATCAATAAAGACAAGGATTTGTATTTAATCCTCTGCGGCGACGAAACGCAAATCAAGGCGGAGCTTGCGCAGGCGGGCAAGTATGACGAAAGCCGTTTGGAAATCGTACATACGACGGAAGTGATTACGATGGAAGAAATCCCCACGCGCGCGGTAAAGACGAAAAAGGATTCGTCTACGGTGGTGGCGTTCCGCTTGCTCAAAGAGGGTAGAGCGGACGGCTTGGTGTCGTCGGGTTCTACGGGCGCGGTGCTGACGGCAGGCGTGCTTATCCTTGGCAGAATTAAAGGGGTTTCCCGTCCCGGGCTTTGCCCCATAATCCCCAACCGCAAGGGGACGGGTACTATGATTTGCGATTGCGGTGCAAATTTGGAATGTAAGCCCATCAACCTCGTGCACTTTGCCCTGATGGCGTCGGCGTACGCAAAGACGGCGGGGATTGCACAGCCCAAGGTGGGGTTGCTCAACAACGGCACGGAAGACCACAAGGGCTTGCCTTTGCAGCAAGAAGTGAACGGTTTGCTTAAAAAGATTGACTGTATCGATTATGCGGGCAATATCGAGGGCAGAGATATTATGTACGGGGACGTAGACGTCGTGGTAAGCGACGGGTTCACGGGGAATATCGCTACGAAATCGATAGAGGGCTGCGGAAAAGCGGTGGGTGCGATTATGTCGAGAGAATACAAACGCAATCTTTGGGCGAAAATCCGTGCGGCACTCTCTATGGGGATTATCAAACGCATTAAGGGCGGTTTGGATTACGAAGCGTGTGGCGGCGCGGCATTCTTGGGCTTGTCGAAAATGGTCGTAAAGGCGCACGGCAACTCGCGTGCGCGCGGGTTCGCGGTTTGTATCAATCAGGCGGCGAAAGCCGTCCGCGGCAATCTTGTGGAAAATATTAAGAACTTGGTGGACGAAAACGCCGAGCTTGTCAACGAAAGCCTGAGCAAGGAAGAATAAAAAAGAAATATGCGCTTTCCTTACGGAGAAATTGAAAACAGAATAGGCTATTCGTTCGCCGATAAACAGCTTTTAAAAGAGGCGTTTACGCATAGTACGTACGCAAACGCGCACGGCGGCAAGGATAACGAGCGTATGGAATACCTCGGCGACGCGGTGTTGCAGCTTGTGGTTACCGAATGGCAGTACGAGCGCTATCAAAAGGCGGATGAGGGTATGATGACGCGGGGCAGACAAAAGCTCGTTTGCGAAGAGGCGCTCCTTGACGCCGTGCTGGATTTGGGGATAGAAAAATATCTGCTAGTGGAAGGCAGTCGCGCTAACGTGGGCAAAAAAACTGTGTCTAGCCTGTTTGAAACGGTGATTGCGGCGATTTATTTAGATGGCGGTTACGCTGCGGCGAAAGCGTTTATCGAAAAATACGGGCTTGACCATATTCGTCCGCAGACGGGAAACTCCAAAGGGGAATTGCAGGAGTATTTACAAAAACTCGGTGAAAATCCCCCTGCGTATAAAACGGAGAAAATCGGCAAGGACAACGCGCCTGTGTTCTTTGCAACGGTTTCTGCGCTAGGCAGACAAGAAAAGGGCGAAGGGCACAGTAAAAAGCAGGCGGAACAAGCCGCCGCGGCAAACTTGCTCCGTGAATTACAGCAAACTAAGAAAGGTAAAAAATAAGCGGAAAGATATATCAGGTATCTGAGAAGGAGTACACTTTGGATTTAAAAGAAATACAATTAAACGGTTTCAAATCCTTTGCGGATAAAACGACCATTCGATTTGAAGAGGGGGTAACCTGTATCGTTGGCCCGAACGGTTGCGGCAAGAGTAACATTGCCGACGCCGTGCGTTGGGTTTTGGGCGAAAAGTCTGCGAAAAATCTGCGCGGCGGTAACATGCAGGACGTCATTTTTAGCGGTACGGTCAACAGAAATCCCCAGCAGAGCTGTGATATTACGTTGGTGTTTGACAATTCCCAGCGTATTTTCCCCGATTTTGCGCAGGACGAGGTATCTATGACCCGCCGTTTGGATAGAAAAGGGGACAGTAAATATTTGGTCAACGGTATCGTTAGTAGACAGAAAGATTTGGTTGCACTGTTCCATAGTATCGGACTTGGTAAAGAGGGGTATTCGATTATTGGGCAAGGGCAGGTGGAACAGATTATGAACGCCGCGCCCGAAAAACGCCGCGTCATTTTTGAAGAGGCGCTTGGGCTTGCCAACCACAAAATCCGCAAGGAAGAGATTGAAAGAAAGATTGCGGACGCCGAAAGCAACCTGTTTATTTACAGTCAGCGTATCGACGAGGCGCAACGCCACCTTGGGCCTTTGGGCAAGCAGGCGGAGGCCGCGCGCGAATATAAAGAGTATTCCGAAAGCCTGAAAGTAAACGAGGCGAATGCGTACATATACCGCTATGAAAACGCGGAAAACGAAAAGAGCGGCTTTAAAAAGAGTGTTGCGGAAATTTCCAACCAAATTATCGATTTGAACACCAAAATCGAGCTTATCAACCGTCGGATAGAAGAAAACCGTGAAAAAATCAGCCGCGCGGACGCAAGATTGAGCGTTTTGAACGACCGCCG
>JBGVQH010000194.1:0-6184 GCA_045127475.1 Candidatus Scatosoma sp. | reverse complement strand
ACGTCATGGGCACAATACCAAAGTTGATGAGGTTTGCTACGTGGATACGCGCAAAACTCTTTGCTACCACCGCTTTGATACCCAAATACAGGGGCACGAGTGCCGCGTGTTCACGAGAAGAGCCCTGTCCATAGTTGACGCCGCCTAAAATCACGCCGCCACCCTTTTTCTTTGCACGCTCCGGGAAATCCTTATCGCATACCGTAAAGCAGAATTCAGACAGCTTGGGAACGTTAGAACGATAGGGCAATACTTTCGTACCCGCGGGCATAATATGGTCGGTAGTAATATCGTCGCCAACCTTTAAAATCAGCTCGCAAGCAAGATTTTCGTCAGGCGCTTTACCAACGGGAATGGGTTTAATATTCGGTCCGCGCTGTACCGTTACGCTGTCCATATCCTCTGCCGCAACGGGCATTTCAATCAAATTGTCGTTAATTTTAAACACGCTAGGCATTTCTACTTTAGGAGCCACGCCAAGCGTCGTCGGGTCGGTAAATACCCCTGCGATTGCAGATGCAGCCGCCGTTTCGGGGGACACCAAATACACCTGCGCATCTGCCGTGCCGCTACGCGCCAAGAAATTACGGTTGAACGTACGCAAGCTAACACCTGCCGACTGGGGTGAAAAACCCATACCGATACAAGGTCCGCAAGCACACTCCAAAATACGTGCGCCTGCGTTGATTAAATCGGCGAGCGCACCGCATTCTGCCAACATGGTATACACCTGCTTTGAACCAGGTGATATCGACAAGCTAACGTCGGGGTGTACCGTTTTGCCTTTGAGCATTGCCGCCACCGTCAACATATCTGCAAGGGACGAGTTGGTACATGACCCGATACATACCTGATTGATTTTCATACCCGAAAGCTCTGCTACCGATTTTACGTTGTCGGGACTATGCGGACAAGCCGCCAAGGGCTTTAATGCGGACAAATCCACGGTATATTCCGCGTCGAACACCGCATCTTTATCAGACGAAAGCTCTATCCAATCTTCCTCGCGGTTTTCCGCTGTTAAGAAGGCTTTCGTAACCTCGTCGGACGGAAAAATAGACGTCGTCGCGCCCAGCTCCGCACCCATATTCGTAATCGTTGCACGCTGCGGTACGGACAAAGTTTTTACACCCTCGCCGCCGTATTCCACAATCGCACCAACCCCGCCTTTAACGCCTAAAATACGCAAGACCTCTAAGATGACGTCCTTTGCCCCGACGTAATCGGACAACGCGCCGATAAGGTTGACCTTAATCATTTTCGGCATCGTGATATAGTACGTACCGCCTCCCATAGCAACCGCTACGTCCAAACCGCCCGCACCCATACCAAGCATACCGATACCGCCTGCCGTAGGCGTGTGGCTGTCCGAGCCAATAAGCGTTTTACCAGGTTTAGAGAACCGCTCCAAATGCACCTGATGACAGATACCGTTACCAGGACGAGAAAAACGAATACCGTGTTTTTTAGTTACCGTTTGAATATAACGGTGATCGTCCGCGTTTTCAAAACCAGCTTGCAAGGTATTGTGGTCTATGTAGGCAACGGAAAGTTCCGTCTTAACGCGGTCAATCCCCATCGCCTCGAATTGCAGATACGCCATCGTACCCGTAGCGTCCTGCGTCAACGTTTGATCGATTTTCAATCCGATTTCTTTGCCTGCGGTCATTTCCCCGCAGATCAAATGTTCTTTTATGATTTTTTGCGCTATCGTATAGCCCATATTCTCTCCTTTCTGTTTAGAACTGCATACCTTTGAGGGAGCTTTGTTCGTTGTCCTTGTGTTCGTTTACGATATTTTCCAACTCCTCTTCGCCCATAACCGTCGTTCTGCCGTCGGCATACAAAGCGTCGATTTCGTCCTTAATCGTCTTTACCAACCAGTCCTGCTTGCCCACCTGTTTTTCAGGGGGCAATTTGTAATGCTTGTTGATCCAGTACGCAATACCTGCCAACCCCGAGGTGTTGGAAATAGAAACTTCCGCGGGACGGTTCAAAATCTTTTCCGTGTCGAAAATGTTATAAATTTCCGCGTCTTTCATCATACCGTCGGCGTGCACGCCCGCTCTTGTCAAGTTGAACGCACTACCCACGAAAGGCGTCATCGGCGGAATATCATAGCCAAGTTCTTTTTTGAAATATTCGGCAATATCTGTAATCGCCGTCGTATCCATGCCGTCGAGCGTACCACGCAAGGATGCATACTGCATAACCATTGCCTCCAAAGGCACGTTCCCCGTTCTTTCACCGATACCAAGAAGAGAACAGTTAACCGCGCTCGCCCCGAACAACCACGCGCTGACTGCGTTAGCAACACCCATATAGAAATCGTTATGACCGTGCCATTCGAGCATTTCTGACGTAACGTCCGAGTAATGGTGCAATGCATATACCAACCCGGGAACACTTCTGGGGGGCGCTGCACCCGTGAACGGAACGCCATAGCCCATCGTGTCGCACATACGAATTTTTACGGGAATATTCGCCTCGTGTGAAAGTTCCACTAAGGCGTTTACAAAGGGCACGACAAAGCCGTACAAATCGGCACGCGTCAAATCTTCCAAATGGCATCTAGGGGAAATACCCGCCTCAAACGCCTGACGGACAACGCCGAGATAATGGTCGTATGCCTGTTTTCTAGTCATATTCAGCTTTTTGAAAATATGATAATCGGAACAGCTTACGAGGATACCCGTTTCCTTAATGCCGATATCATGCACCAGCTCAAAGTCTTCCTTTTTTGCACGAATCCAAGTCGTAACCTCAGGGAATTTATACCCCAATGCCATACATTGTTCCAGTGCCTCTCTGTCCTTTTTCGTATACACGAAAAACTCGCTCTGACGGATAATCCCCTTAGGACCGCCAAGACGGGCGATTAGCTTGTAAATATCCACAATCTGCTTTGTCGTATACGGCGCGCGGGATTGCTGCCCATCACGGAACGTCGTGTCCGTAATCCAAATTTCTTTGGGTGTATTCATCGGCACACGGCGATGGTTGAACGAAGTTTTAGGTACTTCGTCGTAAGGGTAAATGTCGCGGAATAAGTTGGGTTTTGCAACGTCCTGCAGATCGTACTTATATTGATCCTGCTCCAACAAATTACTCATAGGATTAAATTCAATCATATTCTTTCCTCTCCTACTATTTTTTCGATTGCACATCGTACTTCAATTTATTAAATCGATTATACTCAAATCTAGTGCTCTTGTCAAGGATTTCAAGGGCTATTTTGCTTTTCTTCTTGAAAATAAACGGATTTTTTCACAAAAAGGAAAGCGTTTTTCACTTTTTACGGGAAAGACGCTTTTTCTCTCACACTTAAAAGGCGTCCTTGGAAATTTTACTCCAACGTTTGGCGATAAAGCGCAAGCGCCAAGAGGTTGGCAACCAACACGTGCCTATCCGCATCATTTTATTCCAAAAACCGACGATTACTTTGCGTTTATTTTTACGGACGGCATTTAGAGATTTTTCTGCCACCTCTTCTGGAGATTTTGCTGCAAGCTTGCCCCAAAGCCCCTGCCCTGCGATTTGCTCTTTAATATCCTCTCGCGTAGGCATTGCGCCAGGCAATATTGCCGTTACCGCTACGTTTTGTCCCCTCATTTCCGCACGCAAGGATTGCGAAAAGGACGTGAGCGCCCCTTTTGTCGCACTGTATATAGCAAAATAGGGCATAGGATATATCCCCGACACAGACGAAACGTTGACAATTTCTAATCGTTCCCCTTTATTTTTAATCGCAAAACGGCAAAGAGAAACCGCCGCCTCAAAATTGACGCGGCATTGAAAGGCTATCTTTTCCTGCGTATATTCCACCAGCGGTTTTTGAATATCCGCGCCCGCCACGTTGGCAAGCAAGGAAATACGGATACTTTCCGCCGTAATTTTTTCCATCATTGCGATACGGCTTTGCTCGTCCGATAAATCCGCAGCATATATCCGCGTGGAAATATCGGGATATTTTTCTTCTAATTCTGCCTGTAACGCCTGTAATTTTTCTTTACTTCGACCTGTCAGCAGCAGGGAATAGCCTCGACTTGCAGCCGCATAAACAAATGCCTTGCCCAAGCCCCCCGTTGCGCCCGTAATCAGCGCGTATTCGTTTGTGTGTATGTTTTTTTTCATTTCCATAACCTTTCGGGGTCAAACCCAAATATTTGTACAATCTCTACGTTGGACGAATTTGCAATATCTTGCGGTAATACCAGTCTGCCGCCGTTACCGTCTATCTCCAAGCCAAAACATTTATAAGCATACCACGCCAAATGGGCACATTGCGTTGATTTTATTTTTTTTGGATTTTTTTTCGACAAAATCCCCACCGTGAATACGTAGGGCAAACCCACGAGCTTTTCCTTAGCAAACGCTACGACCTGCGCCTTGCTTTCCTTATCCATTTTCGGGCGCAATATCATAAAGCTCGCCAAATCAGAAAACACTTCACTCGTATTATATTTGCTGTCCTTACCGATTCCGATAGATTCAATAATCAAACCGCCGGCGCCGTCCACTACCAAGGCGCAATGCCCCCAACGCCACCACGATACCACCGTGGACGCACTCACGAGCACGTCGCCATTCTGCAAGTGTGCCAGCGTTGCCCGCGACACCGTCTTATCCTGATACATCAACGGACTGGCATAATCTCTGCGAATCGTAATGCGACAAAAATAATATTCCTGAATATCCAAGACGATCTGTTTGCCGTCCTGTTGCACTAAGGTGTCCTCAATACCAATTTGCGTCAGCCCCGTCTGCGCGTACAGCACGGCGTAATCCTCCGCCGTCCGCGACGGTTTATCGAGCAATTCTTCTATGCTGATTTTTTCGTAATTTGGTCGCCAATACTGCCAATGTCTATTTTGATACAATACCCCCAAGCAAAGCACGCCGAAAACGGTCAGAAAAAAGAATAGAACGCCAAGTACTATCGCTACGCCCTTATGCAATTTTCTGCGTTTTTTCTCTGCCATTGTCTTTCGCCGTTACCGCCCTTTATACTATGTAATTTCGCGCGCCGAAAATAGTAGAGCCAACGCGTATCACGTTACTGCCCTCTTCCACGCACAATTTATAATCGCCGCTCATACCCATAGACAGGTATTCCACCGCTGCCGACTGTGTTTTTGCCCATTCAAACAGCGCACGCATCTTCCTCGTCAAACCGCGGAGCAATTCCTCGTCGTTGCTATCGGGCAACATTGCCATAAAGCCTTTTATCCGCAAGCCGTCCACCTTGGAAATGCGCATAAACGCGTCCTTTGCACTATCGTATGGATACCCTCCCTTGCTTTCCTCGTTACCAATATTGACTTGTAATAAAATATCCGACACAATACCGTGCGCAACCGATTGTTTGGAAAGAGCATCCACTAAATCGTCCCGATCGCACGAGTGATACAAATCGATTTTCCCAATCAAATACTTGATTTTATTCGTCTGCAAATGTCCGATAAAATGTCTAGGGCAAGGCAACACAAGGTCGTTTTTATCCCGAAATTCCTGCGGTTTATTTTCCGCAACTGCATCTACGCCCCCCTCAATCGCCCAGTTGATACACTCTGCCGTCTGCGTTTTCGTCGCCGCAACCAACAACACCTTTTCGCCGTAGGGATTACCCTGCGAAAGTTCCACTTTAATTTCTTGTACCCGCGATATTATCTCCGTCTTTTCCATAATCATTACCCTTTTTTTCGCATTTTAGACTAGTATACCTCTTTTGTGTACTTTTGTCAATCTAGACGAGCAGTTTCCCAAAAAATACGCAAAAATAAAAAATTTTTATATTTATCGATTTTTTGCATTTATTCGATTGATTTTTTTGAAAATACGCGCTATAATTAAAATAATAAATCCAAACAAGGGGCGTTATCAAGATTTCAAATGAATACCGAGGAATTAAAGACATTTATCTTTTTGTCGAAAGTTAAAAATTTCACTTTGGCGGCGGAACAGCTCTTTATCGCGCAATCGACGGTTACCAACCGTATCAGCGAACTGGAAAAAGAAGTAGGAAAAAAACTGTTCACCCGCGGTTCAAAAACAGTCAAACTGACCGAGGCAGGCGAAATTTTCCTGCGCTATGCGGAACGCATTTTAGAGTTACAAAGCACCTCTATCGAAGAGATGAACGCACTCTCTTCACACAGCCGTAAATTCTCGATCGGCGCAATTA
>JBGVQH010000193.1:0-5106 GCA_045127475.1 Candidatus Scatosoma sp. | reverse complement strand
AAATAAAAAGATAATCCGAACCATTCGCTTGTTGTAAACAAATAGTTCGGATTATACTGACTTGGAGCAGGTGACGAGAGTCGAACTCGCCGGGAACAGCTTGGGAAGCTGCCGCCATACCGCTAGGCGACACCTGCATTGCTTTTCTATTATAGCCCCTTTTTAATAAAATGTCAACCGCTTTTTATTCTTTTTAAAATCCTTTTTCAGAAAATCTAGCTGTTTTTGTCGATAAAATGCTCGCCTTTTCCTCAAACTGCTATAAAACAAGGAGATTGCACCATGGAAAAGGCTGTCAAAAACGTGAAAAAGGGCAAAAGCGGATTTTTAAAGGGCGCGGCTTGGATTGCCGCAGGCGGGTTCATTGCAAAAATTATCGGTGCGCTATACCGTATTCCGCTCACCAACCTTATCGGCGGGTATGGACTTGGGCTGTACCAAATGGTCTACCCTGTGTATTGCATGCTGCTTACCGTATCCGCCACGGGTATCCCCTCGTCGATTGCCAAATTGACCGCGGAGCGCGTCGGAAAAGGGGAAACGGGGCTGCCCGTGTTCAAAACAGCCATGCGGTTATTCCTTTTAATCGGCGTAGTTGGTACAGTTTTGATGTGCTTACTTGCACCTTTTTTATCTGCTGCGCAGGGCAGCCGAGAAGTGCTTGGCGGGTATTTCACACTTGCGCCGTCGGTGCTGCTCGTGTCCGCAATTTCGGTGTTTCGTGGCTATTTTCAAGGCAGAAACAGAATGATGCCTACGGCACTTTCCGAAATCACCGAACAAGCGGTAAAGGTGGGCTTTGGATTGCTGTTTGCGTATCTCTTCCGTGCCAACGTACAAAGGGCGGTGGTGTTTTTATTGCTTGCGGTGTCCTTGTCCGAGCTGATGGCGCTCTTTTTAATGCTTTTTCTCTTTCATCGCGACCCGTCTGCCACTCTTTCCAACCAAACCGAGGAAAAAATTTCAGCGAAATCGGTATTAAGGCTGAGTATTCCCGTTACGTTCAGCTCGATTATTTTACCTTTATCGGGTTTGCTCGACAGCGTGCTTGTGCCCCGTTTTTTAGGCGCGTACAGTGCAAATGCCGTTACTCTGTTCGGGCTGTTTTCGGGCGGAGCGGTAACCGTTATCAATTTGCCGGTATCCATTTGTTACGGTATCGCGGCAGCGAGCGTGCCCGCCGTGGCAACCGCGGCAGTTCGAAAAAGTGGGGGGACGGGTCGCGATCACGCCCCGTCTACGCGCAAACGGATATGGTATTCGTTGTTTGTTACGGTGGCGGTGGCGTTACCTAGCGCGGTAGGCTTATTCCTATTTGCCGAACCTGCGGCAAAAATTATATTCCGCTCGTTATCGGGGGAAGAACTACGCATGCTCATTGACCTTATCCGCGCGTTTTCCGTCAGTGCACTGACCCTTTCTTGTGTGCAGACGCTATCCGCCTGTCTAACGGCACAGGGCAAACCGCAATATTCGGCACTGTCCATGCTCATTGGGGTAACGGTAAAGACGGGGCTGTACGTTTGGTGGATGCAAAGTCCGAAAATTTCTGTTTTTGGGTTGGCGTATGCAACCAACGTTTGCTATTTGGTTGCGTTTTTACTAAATTTGGTGTATAATTTAGTGGTATCCAAAGAAAAACGCAAGGAGGGATAAACGTGATTACGGTTATCGGTTTGGGCGTAGCGCAGGGCGATTTGTCAGGGCGCGGTGAAAAAGCAATTTTGGCGGCGGCTGCCGCAAATCAAAAAATTGTTGTCCGCACAGCGCACACAGAGTCGTACAAGACGGTGTTGGCGCTGGGTGTGCCCCATATTTGTTTGGACGGCGTGTACGAGAGTAGCCGTACTTTTGCCACGCTCGCCAAAAATCTGGCAAAATCGGTAACAGAACAGGGGGACGATTGCTTGTACCTCGTTGACGGGGCGGCGACGGAGGATAATTCCGTAAAAGCGCTTATCAAGCGTACGCGCGGTAAAATCGAGATTATCGACGGCGTGTCCAAAACGACGGCTTTGGTGCGTGCGGCAGGCTTTGCCGATTGCTCGTATACCGCGGTGTCAGCGTACGAGCTTATCGATCGCGCCAAAGAGGGCAATCTTGCTCTGCCTTTAATCGTGTACGATTTGGACGACGAGGGGTTGGCAAGCGATTGTAAGCTTGTTTTGGGCAACCTGTTCGGCGAAGAGAACGCGGTGAAATATATCCGCGGCGGCGTGGCAAAGAAAATTTCGCTGTTTGAGCTCGATCGTCAAAAGAGGTACGATTACACGTCGGCGGTGGCGATAGAGCGTGTGGATTTATTGCAGAAACAGCGTTTTTCTATGGAAGATTTAAAGGAAATCATTGTGCGTTTACGCGCGCCTGGGGGGTGCCCTTGGGATCGGGTGCAAACGTGCGACAGTATCAAAATGTCTGCCGTGGAAGAGGCGTACGAGCTAGTGGACGCGATTGATGCAAGCAGCGACGAGAAAATTTTAGAGGAAACGGGGGATATTTTGTTGCAGGCGGTGTTCCATGCCGTCATCAAGGAAGAAACGGGGGCTTTTGACCTTACCGACGTGCTGACAGGGATTTGTCAAAAGCTGATTTCTCGCCACACCCACGTTTTTGGCGAGGACAAAGCGGAAAACGACGCGGGTGCGTTGTCTGTTTGGGAAAAGAACAAGATGGTGGAAAAGCACCAAACGACCTATGCGGACGCGGTCAACGACGTACCCAAATGTTTTCCCGCGGCGATGCGCGCGCAAAAGGTAGGCAAACGTGCGGCAAAGGGTGGTTTGGATTTTGTCGACGTAAAAGCGGCGGCGGAACACGTCGAAAAGGAATTGCAAGAGTTTTTTGCTGCTTACAATGCAGGAGATAAGGTCGCGACAGAAAAGGAACTGGGCGACGTGTTGTTTGCCGTTGTTAACGTGGGCAGAAAGGCGGGCTGTGATTGCGAAAAGGCGTTAAAGGAAAGTACCGACCGTTTTGCGGCACGGTTCACCCTTGCCGAGAAAAAAGCGATTGCCGACGGTAGAAAGGTTACTGAACTGACGGACGAAGAATGGGACGGTTATTACAGGGCGGCAAAAGCCGAACTTTGTAAACAATAAAAAAGCCAAAATATAAAAAAAGGGGGTATACGGTATGCAATTAACGCAGATTTCCATCGGAAATATTACAACTGAAAACAACGTATTTTTAGCTCCCTTGGCAGGGTACACGAACTATCCTTTCCGTCGGCTTTGTAAGGGCTATGGCGCGGGACTGTGTTATACCGAAATGGTCAGCGCAAAGGGTTTGAAGTACGGAAGTGAGAACACCAAAGAACTCTTATATACGGACGAAAGCGAGGGGTTGTGTGCGGCGCAGATTTTCGGTAGTGAGCCCGATACCATGCGCGCGGCGTGCGAACACGAGGCGTTTGCGCCTTTTCCTATCGTAGATATCAATATGGGTTGTCCAGTGCCGAAGATTTATAAAAACGGCGAGGGGAGTGCACTGCTTGAAAACCCGATTTTGGCAGAAAAAATCGTTAAAGAGTGCGTAAAAAGCGGTAAAATTATCACGGTGAAATTCCGTATTGGAATTACGGAAGACAAGCTAATCACCGCAGATTTTGCCAAGCGTATGGAGGGGGCAGGAGCAAGCCTTATCACCGTGCATGGCAGGACGAAAGACAAAATTTATGCGGGAGCGGTAAATTTTGACGAGATTGCGGCGGCGAAAAAGTCGGTGAAAATCCCCGTGATTGCCAACGGCGGCGTGTTTTCAAATGCGGATGCGGAAAGGCTTATAGACGAAACGGGTGCGGATGGAATTATGGTGGCGCGTGCGGCGTTATTCGACCCGCAGTTGTTTTGTGATTTGACGGAAATACCCAGAGAAAACAAACTGCAAATGTTTGAAAAACAGTTAAAATGGACGGGGACGGTCTGCGACGAACGCTTTACGACGGTATTTATGCGGAAGATGGCGGCGTTCTACGTCAAAGGGGAAAAGGGCGCGGCGGCGTATAAGGACAGGCTGTTTGCTGCGCAATCCCCAGACGAGATTCTAGCAATCGCCAAAGAAATTTGGGGATAAGGAGTACATAGAATTATAAACAAAAAACACGACCGAGCAGGTCGTGTTTTTATTCGTTAGGTACTTATTCTTCTATTTTCGCCTCGTCCTCGTCCGTTTCGTTCTCGTCAACGTATGCAGGCTGCGTCGCAAGGTCGATAACGGTTTTGATTTTCGCCAAAACGTCCGTTTTTCCCTGTCCTGTTTCCGCGCTGGTAGCAAGAAGATTTGCAGGGGCAAGGTATAAATCGGCGGCAATCGCACGGATATGTTCGTTCAATTTCATGCGCGAGAGCTTATCCGCTTTTGTCAGTGTTACCGTAAAAGGCAGGGTGTGATAATGTAAATATTCAATCATCTGTACGTCGTCCGCCGTGGGGTCATGACGAGAATCGACCAGCATAAACACGTGTGCGATTTTTTCCTTGTCGCGGAAAAAATCGTCCAAGGTTTTCGCCCATTTTTCCTTTTCGCCCTTTGATACACGTGCAAAACCGTACCCTGGCAGGTCGGCAAGGATAAACTCGCCAAAGTCAAAATAATTGACAAGGCGGGTACGCCCAGGTTCACTGCTCGTTTTCGCCAGCTTTTTGCGGTTGGCAAGCATATTGATAAAGGAACTCTTCCCCACGTTTGATTTGCCGCAAACGGCAATCATCGGTTTATCGGGGACAATAAATTGTTCTTTCTTTGCAGCCGAAGTGATAAACGTTGCGTTTTTAATCACCAAAGGGGGCAATTTTTCTTCTTTTTTGTATTTCGTTTCGTACATGGTACGCTCCTTTGGCGGCTGCTTTAACAACGCACGCCGTCGCGCTGGGTTTCGCTCATAGGGGGAACGACTTTCGTGTTTTTGGGTTTTCTCACCGTTTTGGGCTTGTCTGTTTTCGGATAGTCCGCGCCCTTTTCTAACACTAAAGCAAATACTTCGTCAACGTTGGATACAGGTACGAACTGCACGTCGCGTTTTAATACGTCGGGCAATTCCTCGATTTCTACGGCATTACCTTGGGGAATAATCACCGTTTTGATGCCCAAGCGGCGTGCCGCCAACGC
>JBGVQH010000192.1:0-37754 GCA_045127475.1 Candidatus Scatosoma sp. | reverse complement strand
TTGTAGACCTGCTTGTACACGTTGCCGTTTTGATAAACTTCCGCTTCCAACCATTCGGAAAGGGCGTTTACCGCCTTGACACCTACGCCGTGCAAGCCGCTGGAAACTTTGTAGCCCGAATCGCCGCCGAACTTACCGCCGGCGTTGACCTTCGTAAATACGACTTCCAACGTAGAAATCCCTTCTTTGGGGTGAATATCAACGGGAATACCGCGCCCGTTGTCCTGCACCGTGCAGCTGCCGTCCGCGTTGATACATACCTCGATATGGGTACAATACCCCGCCAACGCCTCGTCGATGGAGTTGTCTACAACCTCGTGTACAAGGTGGTGCAGACCCTTTGCGTCGGTAGATGAAATGTACATGCCCGGACGCTTACGAATGTGCTCCAACCCGTCGAGTACCTGTATTTGCTCGGCGCCGTATTCGGCTTCTATTCTTTCCGCCATAGTTGAATTTTGCCTCCTGATTTTTCCTGACTTTCCCTTTTTTGCTTAGCAAAAAGGGAAAAATACCGTTTTGCCCTTTCATTATAACATATTTTTTTCAAAAAGTACAGCGTTTGAACGAAAGTTTTTTGCCTTTTGAACGGATTATTTTTCTTTTGCTTTTTTTCGCTTTCTTTTTGTTCTTAGCGGCGTTTTTTCACACGAGGCGAGTGAATATACACGCGCTTACATTTCGTCCGATTTTTCCCTATTTTCGCGCTTTGCTTTCGTCTACTCTTACCCACATAAAAACCCTTCGACAAAGAAAAAATTTTTATATCAATTATTGACATTTTATTTTTTGTATGGTATACTTGAAAAAATGAGAAACGCGAGGGTTTTTTTATGAGTTTTTACGAGTGCGAAGCAGAGGATTTACGACGGTTTTATTTTGCGCCGCGGGGGGATTTTGAAACCGCGCCCCATTTTCACGGCGCGGTGGAATTTCATTTCGTGGAAGAGGGGGAGCAGGAAATTATCGTAGACGGTCAGCGAAAAATTATGCGAAACGGCGACGCCTGCTTTTGCGACGGATTTTCCGTCCATCAACTCAGCCCATTGCAGGGCAAATCGGCATTTTGTCTGCTTTTTAGCGCAGAGTTTTTTGCCCCTTCCTTTTCCTTTTTCAACGGCAAAAAACCGCCTACGTTTTTCCGCTTTGACAGGTTCGAGCTTTTACACAACCTGTATACGCTATGCGGACAGGAGCGGGAGAACGACGAGGCACGGTACGCAACCTTTGGGGGCGTAGTGCAGCTTTTGCTGGGCGCAATCGCAGAAACCGTACCCTTCGTTTCCCGTAAAACGGAGCGGAAAAATTCTTTAATTTGCAACGTTTTACAATATGCGCAGCGGCACGTGGATAAGGACCTTTCCTTGACGGCGGTCGCCAAGGAATTTGGTTACTCCCACGAACATCTTTCGCGTATTTTGCATAAATATTTGCCCGAGAACTGGAACACCTACGTCAACCGCTTGCGTGCAAGACGCACGGACGCGCTCCTCAAAAACGACCCCGACCTCCCCGTCCTTGCCGCCGCCCTCGCCTGCGGCTTTGACAGTCCAAACACCTTTTACCGCGCCTATAAAAAAGAATTCGGTGTTTCACCGCGTAAAAAATAAAAGGTCAATCTTTGACATATTAACGCCGTATTTTGACAAGACGGACTTTTCCTTACAGGATATAATGAAGACACAAAATAAATCCTTTCAAGGGAGAAAACGCATGGAAAAGAAAATTTACACCGTTGCCATTTTAGGCTTGGGTGGCAGAGGCGCGGACGCGTATGGGCAGCTTATTCACCAGGCGACCGACCGTTTTAAAATCGTAGCAATTTGCGATTTAAAGCCCGACCGTATCGAAATGTTCAGCAAAGACTTTAACGTCGCAAAAGAAAATTGCTTTACGAACGAAGAGGAATTTTTTAAAGAAAAGCGTGCCGATTTACTCTTAATTGCGACCCCCGACATCTGCCACGTGCGCCACGCCGTCAAGGGCTTTGCGCTCGGCTACGATATCATGGTAGAAAAACCGCTGTCGGATAACGAGGCAGAATGTTTACAGCTGCTCGACGCGCAGAAAAAAGCGGGCACGAAAGCACTTGTTTGCCACGTGTTGCGCTATGCACCCGCTTTTATGAAAATGGCAGAGCTCCTTGACCAGGGAAAAATCGGCAAGCTGGTACTGATGACCGCCCTCGAACGGGTTGGCGCGGCGCACCAAGCGCACAGCTACGTTCGCGGAAACTGGCGCAACCGCAAGATTGCCGCTCCTATGATTTTGGCAAAATGCTGCCATGACCTCGATTTATTGCAATTCTATGCAAAATCCAAATGCAAAACGGTATCGTCCGTGGGGGATTTGGCGTATTTCAAGAGCGAGAACGCACCCGAGGGTGCGACAACGCGCTGTTTGGATTGCTCCCTGCAAAACAGCTGCCCGTATAGCGCAAAAACGCTGTATATAGACAACTGGAAAAAGGCGGGCCGTCCCGAAAATTACTGGCCGCAGAATATCGTTGTCAACGCACCCGTTACCGAAGAAAAGCTGTTAAAGGCACTCCGCGAGGGGGATTACGGCAGATGCGTATATTATTCGGACAACGACGTGGTCGACCATCAAATTACCGAAATGGTCTTTGAAAACGGTGTAAAAGCGGTGCTGACCATGACGGCGTTTACCGCGTGCGGCGGCAGACGCATCCATTTTCACGGCACTTTGGGCGAGTTGATTTTGGACGAGGACGGCAACACCATCACCCTGCATCAATACGGCAAAGACCGCGAAATTATTCCGATTGCCGACCTGATTGAAGGCGGATACGGTCATGGCGGCGGGGACGCAGGGCTCGTCAATACCCTTTACGATATCCTTTCAGGCAAGAGCACCGCGGCAACGTCCTTGGAGGCGTCCGTTGAAAGCCACCTGATGGGTATCCGCGCGGAAGAATCCCGCTTGCAAGGCGGCAAAATGTTAGAAGTTCATCAATAATTTTGGAATAAAAGAAAACGCTCCCGCAAAATCGGGAGCATTTTTTATTCCTTTTTATTCTCTATGCTTATTCGGTTTTACCAACACCGTTTTGTAATCGGTATAAATCACAAACCCTGCTTTGCTTTTGCTTGGTTTTTTGACAAATTTTCTCTTACAATAATCGACGGGGATTTTATCACTCTCCCGCCCGTCCGAATAATACGCGCAGATTTCCGCAGCGTATAAAAGTGTTTCGTCGCGTACCGTCCCCCCATCTACGGCAATAATTACGTGCGCGGAATGATATTTTTGCGCATGCAACCAGACGTCGTCGGGGCTTGCCAAACGGAGCAATCTATCGTTTTGTAAATTATTCCGTCCGACGTAAATTTTTACGCCGTCGTGCTCGTATTCGCGGAAAGGAACTTCCATTTCCTTTTTCTTGCCGCCCGCCCGTTGCACGGGCGCGCGCAACAGCCCAAGCCCAATCAATTCCGTTTCGATTTCCTTTAAATCGTCCGTGCTTTCGCTTGCCGCAATCGCCGAAAGTACACTGTCTACGTATGCAATTTCCTGTTGTTCGCTTTCTAGCATGGGCGCAAGCACCTCGCGAGCGCGTTTATATTTGTTGTACAGCTTAAAATACCGTTGCGCATTTTTAGAGGGCGAAAGGGTGGTGTCGAGCGTAATCGCAATCACGCCCCCGTCCTCTGCGTACCAATTTTCAAGTTCAACACGGGACGCACCCCGCTCCACGCGGTACAAATTCGCCGTCAACAGCTCGCCCCTGATACGGTATTCGTCTGCCTTATCCGCCTCGCGCAACCGCTCCAAAGTACCTTGTACTTTTTTCGCAAGTTTCTTTTTTAAACCCTTTGCCGCGTTTTCCAGCTTGCGCTTTTTATCCGCAAACCCTTTTACGCTTTCCCGAGCGGTAAAAAATTCGTCCTCAGCCTTGCAAAGCGAGGGCATCGCCACGCCGCCCTCTACGGGAAAGGCGAAAAAATCCACCGCCGCGCCACCGCGCATTTGCAAACACGCCTCGCACGGCTCATACAAACAGAACTCGCCTACAAAATCCCAAATCGGCGCTTTCGCCGCCGAACAAAGGCAATTTTCCAACCCACCGTTTTCCCTTTCCGCGCGCCTTACGATTTCGCGCGCGGTCGCGAGCGCAAGCCCCGCAACGTTCTCAAATAAGAACGCCGCCAAATCCTCGCCGTCTATCTCCACACCCCGCATCAAAACCCAGCTTTCCAGCCGTGAACGCAACCCGTCCCTATCGAAAACGGAAATTTTGTCCTGCGGCGCAGGGTATAGATATTTCGCCCCTGCCAGCAACACGCGGTGGGAATTATCCTCTAACGCCGTCGTTTTCAACGCCCCCAAAATCACGCCGTTTTCCGTCAAAACGATATTCGAATATTTACCCATCAGCTCACAATGCAGCGTGCGCGTACTTTCCGAAAAATCGGTGGTACAATGCAAATCGATTTCGATAATCCGCTCAAACGCATGCTGGCGCACCGCCAAAATTTCGGCGTTTTGTAAATGTTTGCGTAAAAGCATGCAAAAATTCGGCGCAATCGGCGCAGGTTCTTTTTCCGCCAAAGACAAACAAACGCGCGCATTTGACGCATTTGCGCTTAAAATGAGTTTAACGGTGGATTTTCCGGTGTATATAACAAAGGTAAGCTCGTCCTTGTTGACCTGTGAAATGCGGTTAATTTTTCCGCCCGTCAAAAAGGCGTTTAGCTCGTCCGCCAAGCGGCGGATATGAAAAGCGTCCTGCGGCATACGGCGGACCTCCTTGTCGTTTTTTGTAAAAGGGAATGCAATAACGCTCCCGTTCGCCTATTATTATACCCCAAAATTTTCAAATTGTAAATAAAAACGGCTGAAAATACGCAAAAAACGCTTTATTTTATTTTCCAAATGTGCTAAAATATATGTCGGTGCGAAAACTGCGGTAAAAACCGCGCAAAACTCGCTCCGCAAAACAAAAAACAAATCAAAGCAGATGCAGGAGATTTTTAAATTATGAAGTACACTAGCAAAGCGGCAGAAAAAAGCACGGTAAAATTTACCATCAAGTTTGACGCAGAAGAATGGAAAGCAGCACAGCAAAACGCTTACCTCAAAACGAGAGGCAGATTTGCCATCAACGGTTTCCGTAAGGGCAAAGCTCCCAAGAACGTAATTGAAAACGTTTACGGCAAAGGCGTATTCTACGACGAAGCACTCAACACCATGTTCGCGGAAAATTATCCCACCGTCGTTGCAAAAGCAGCAGATAAATACACCGTTGTCGGCGACCCCGAAGTTACGGTAGAAAAGCTCGACGACGAAGGCGTTACCCTCGTTGCGGTTGCTCCCGTAAAACCCGAGGTAAAAATTTCCAACTACAAGGGTATGAAAATCCAGAAATTTGAATATACTGTTAAGGACGAAGAAGTAGACGCTGAAGTTGCACGCGTGCAGGATAGAAACGCTCGCAAAGTGGAAATTACCGACAGAGCGGCACAAAACGGCGATATCGTTAATATCGACTTCGTTGGTACGGTGGACGGCGTGAAATTCGACGGCGGCGAAGCGGAAGGCTTTGACCTTACCCTTGGCAGCGGTCAGTTCATTCCCGGTTTTGAAGACCAAGTTGTTGGCATGAATATCGGCGACAAGAAAGACGTTAACGTTACGTTCCCTGAAAACTATCAAGCGGAAGCACTCAAAGGCAAGCCCGCAGTGTTTGCCGTTACCTTGAACAAAATTCAAGGCAAAGAACTTCCCGAACTTACGGACGAGTTCATCAAAGAAGCTACGGGCAGCGAAACGGTAGCAGATTATAAGGCTAAGACGAAAGAACGTTTGCAGGCTCAGGCAGACCGCAGAGCAAACGACCAGACGGAAAACAGCATTTTGGAAGCAATCGCTGCAAACGCGGAGGTAGAAATTCCCCAGGCTATGATTGAAAGAGAAATCGACGGCTTGGTTCAAAAATTTGAATATCAGCTGATGTATCAGGGCTTGAAATTGCAGGACTATCTTGATTTCTTGAAGATTACGAACGCAGATTTCAGAAAGAACTACGCTCAGCAGGCTGAAAAGAACGTTAAGAGCCAGTTGATTATTTCCCAGCTTATTAAGGACGAAAATATCGAGGCGACGGAAGAAGAGGTTGACGCGAAAGTTGCCGAGCAGGCTGCATCCGTTAACAAGACGGCGGAAGAATACAAGAAGAACATGGACCCCCGTCAGTTCGATTATATCCGCAACGACATCATCATCACCAAGCTTTTCGATATGCTTAAGGCAAACAACGAAATGTACGTGGAAGAATAATTCACGGCGATTTAAATAACGATAAAGAATCGGGGCGGCCTATTTTCAGGTCGCCCAAACACATTAAAAACCAACTAAAAACAAAAAGTCCCCCTATACGTATCGCAACGAACGCATAGAAAAGGAAAAAAGGAAACGATTATGGAAAAAAACGTTTTAGTTCCCTACGTAGTAGAACGCACGTCCTCGGGCGAACGCACGTACGATTTGTACTCCCGTTTGCTGGACGACCGCATCATCTTCTTAAGCGGTGAAATCAACGACGCGCTGGCAAACACCGTCGTTGCACAGCTCATCTATTTGGAAGGCAAAGATTCCACCAAAGACATCAGCTTGTATATCAATTCCCCCGGCGGTTCGGTGTCGGCGGGTATGGCAATTTACGACACCATGAACTATATCAAGTGCGACGTATCGACAATTTGTATCGGTTTGGCGGCATCTATGGGCGCATTCTTACTCTCCAGCGGCGCAAAAGGCAAACGTTACGCTCTGCCGAATTCTGAAATTATGATTCACCAGCCTCTTGGCGGCGCACAGGGTCAGGCAAGCGATATTAAAATTCAAGCGGAGCATATTTTGCGCACGAAAGCGAAGCTCAACCGTATCCTGTCCGAAAACACGGGCAGAGATATCGCGACGATTGAACGGGATACCGACCGTGATAACTACATGTCGGCAGACGAGGCGTTGCGTTACGGACTAATCGACCGCGTATTCGTCAGAAGATAATTTTTAGGAGCAATCTATATGGCTAATAAAAATCAGCATTGTTCTTTTTGCGGGAAACCGAAAGAAGAAACTCGGCGTTTGATTACGGGCCCCGACGGCGCGTGCATCTGCGACGAGTGCATTGACATCTGCAAATCTATGGTGGACGAGTGGGAAACGGACGACAAACCCACCGAGGAAGTCCCCTTAAAAAAGCCCGCCGAAATCAAGGCGGAGCTCGATAAATATATCGTCGGTCAGGACAAGGCGAAACGGGTTTTGTCCGTTGCCGTGTATAACCATTACAAGCGTATCAACGCGGCAGTCAAAGCAAAGAAAAAGGACGACGACGGCGTGGAAATCGAAAAGAGCAACGTGTTGTTGCTCGGTCCTACGGGTAGCGGTAAAACGTTACTCGCGCGGACGCTCGCCAAAGTTTTAAACGTTCCCTTTGCCACGTCGGATGCCACCACGCTGACCGAGGCAGGGTACGTCGGCGAAGACGTGGAAAATATCCTGTTGAAGCTTATTCAAAACGCCGATTTTGATATTGAACGGGCACAGCGCGGCATCATCTATATCGACGAAATCGACAAGATTGCTAGAAAGAGCGAAAACGTGTCCATTACCCGCGACGTTTCAGGCGAGGGCGTACAGCAAGCTTTGCTCAAAATTATCGAGAGCACGACGGCAAACGTTCCCCCGCAGGGCGGCAGAAAGCACCCCAACCAGGAATGTTTACGTATCGACACGACGAATATTTTGTTCATTTGCGGCGGTGCATTCGTGGGCTTGGATAAGATTGTTTCGTCCAGAAAGGACGACACGACGCTGGGGTTTGGCGGCAAAGTGCGCTTGGGAGCAAACGAAGCGGACTATTCTGTTTTGGACGACGTGAAACCGCAGGATTTGACGAAATTTGGCTTAATCCCCGAATTTGTCGGGCGTATTCCTATCGTCGTAAACCTCGATCCGTTAGACGAAACGGCGCTCGTGAAGATTTTGACCGAACCGAAGAACGCCATTATCAAGCAGTATCAAAAGCTGGTGGGTTACGACGGCGTGAAATTGACGGTGGAAGACGACGCGGTGCGTGAAATTGCGCAAACGGCAATCCGTTTAAAGACGGGCGCGCGCGGCTTGCGTACGATTATTGAAAACGTCATGACCGAAGTGATGTACAAAATCCCGTCCGAGGAGAACGTGGAAGAGGTGGTCATCACGAAAGAATGTTTGACGGACGGCGCAACGCCTCTTTTGGTTTACAAGCAGGCGGTATAATTCTGCCCCTTATTGTCATTGCGCTCAGCTTGCTATTTGGCGTAGCCAAGCGTAGCGTGGCAATCTCTGCCACCGTCATTGCGAGCGTAGCGCGGTAATCTCTGCCATCGTCATTGCGAGCGTAGCGTGGCAATCTTATAAAAAATAGAGCAATGTATTACGTTTATATTTTAACCAATCAAACCCATTCCGTATTATATACAGGGGTAACAAACAATTTACAAAAGCGAGTGGCAGAACACAAACAAAAAGTGGATCGCCGCTCTTTTTGTTCACGGTACAATATTAATCAGCTTGTTTATTATGAATCTACGACAGAAGTCATTAGCGCGATAGAACGTGAAAAACAAATTAAAGCTGGTTCAAGGGCAAAAAAGATTGCATTAATAAACAAACTAAACCCTAACTGGCTTGATTTAGCGGAAGATATTAACAATTAGATTGCCACGCCTAACGGCTCGCAATGACACACTTTTTTTCTCATTGTCATTGCAAAGGAGTGTAAGCGACTGCGACAAACTTATCGTAAGAATGGCATTAAAAAAGCGGCCTTTTCAGGTCGCTTTTTTGTTTCGTTACGACACGTATAGGGGGCTTTTACTTTTTTGTTTTTTTCCGCCCAGCAAAATATTTTGATAACGCCGCGCCGATAATAATTACGTAGCCGATTACACTTAAAGCATCAGGGAATTCCCCAAAGAACGCTATACCCCAAACAGCGGTAAAAAGCACCTGCGAATAATCGTACACCGAAATTTCCTTGGCAGGCGCATGCGCGTACGCCGCCGTTACCGAAAATTGTGCGCCGCTTGCCGCACAGCCCGCAAGCAACAACCACGCCACCTGCCAACCCGTCATCGGCTGCCATTGTACAATGACAATCGGTAAAATTGCCAAGCATGAAAACACCGAAAAGAAAAAGACGATATACGGACCACGTTCCCCTTGGTTGGACAATTTTCGCACGAACGTATACGCCATACCCGCGCCCAAACCGCCCAGCACTCCAATCAGTGCAGGCAAAAATTCGGTTACGTCAAAGGACGGCTTAACCACAAACAGCGCGCCGCCAAACGCAACCCCGACAAACACCAAATCCCACACGCTTGCCTTTTCTTTCAAAATCCATATCGAAAAAAGAACCGAGAAAAAGGGAGCAAGCTTGTTTAAAATGGACGCGTCCGAAATATTCATGCGGTCAATGGCGTAAAAATTTCCTACAATTCCGATTGTGCCGACGATAGAACGCAAAATCAGGGGAACAAAACTGCCTTTTTGCATTTTAAACGAGCCGCTTTTCGCCACCATAAAAAAACCAGCCACCGCGGCGACGGAATTTCTAAAAAACGCCTTTTGGAAAGTGGGCAAATCGCCCGCCTTTCGCACGCATACACTCATCAACGAAAAGCAAAATGCCGAAATGACGATATACAAAACCCCCAACCACGGCTTTTTCGCCTTTCCCGCATTTGTTTCTATCTGCGATTTTTGTTGTTCCAAAAGCTGTTCCATACTATTATTATACTCCGTTTTTGATGAAAAGTAAACCAAAAACCCCCAATACGTATCGAAAGTACGATCGAAAATTCCGTTTTTGACAAAAAGAAAACCCAAGCCTCCACAAGGGAAGTTGGGTTTTATTTTCTATCCGCTAATTTTAAGCGTTGGGATAAACGCTTGCCTGTTTTTTGTCTTTGCCCAATCTTTCATAACGAACGATACCGTCAACGAGCGCGAAAAGCGTGTCGTCCTTACCAATACCAACGTTCGTACCGGGGTGGATCTTCGTGCCTCTCTGGCGAACGAGGATATTGCCCGCGAGAACAGCCTGGCCGTCGCTGCGCTTCACGCCAAGTCTTTTCGCTTCGCTATCTCTACCGTTGTGGGAAGAGCCGGTACCTTTTTTATGAGCGAATAAACTGATAAAAATCATTTTTATTTCTCCTTAAAAATCAAATTTTTTGCCGCCGCGCTTTATACAATATTTATAAAGGGGCGAAGTCTTGTGCCAAAAAGCTGAAATTGTTACCGTTCTTTAAAAATTAGAGTTCGATTTTTTCAACTTTTACTGCCGTGAAGGGCTGTCTGTGGCCCTGCTTCTTACGTTCGTTCTTCTTTGCTTTGTACTTAAAGACGATGATTTTCTTCGCCTTGTCCTGCTTAACGACCGTAGCGGTAACCTTCGCGTTTTCAACTTCCGCGCCGGCTTTGATACCGTTTTCGTCAGCAACCATCAATACTTTAAAGCTAACGGTTTCGCCTTCCGCTGCGTTGAGTTTTTCTACTCTTACAACGTCGCCTTCCGCCACTTTGTACTGCTTGTTGCCGTTATCAATGATAGCGTACATAAGATTTTACCTCCTCTTTCCAGTCTCGAAGATACCCAAGGCGCAGTGATTTTTATCAAAATTGAACAAAAAATCGCTGACTTAAAAAGCCCGTTTCTATCGGCTCGACTATCAATATACCATAAACGTTCCTTTTCCGTCAAGCGTTTTTTGCGTGTTTTTTGTATATTTTTTAAATATTTTCCGCTAAAAACATATTTTTTTATTGCCTTGCGCAAACTGTTTTTGTGCGGCACAGCCGCCGAAAGGAGAAAATAAATTTATGGAAAATAACGCACGTAAAAAATCGGTGGAAGTGCTCTCGGAAATCTACCGCAACGCACACCTTGCTTTGCAATCGATTTCTAACATTCTTCCCGCAGTCGAAAACGACGAAATAAAAACCGAGCTTCTTCGCCAGCACGAGGAATACGAACGCTTTTCAGCAAAAGCCGCACAGCTTGCACGCGACCTTGATACCGAGCTCAAAGAACCCAACCCCATGAAAAAAATGATGATGTGGGGCTCGATAAAAATGAGCACGCTTACCGACAATTCCCCCTCCCATATCGCAGACATGATGTTGCAGGGGACGGTGATGGGCATCTCCGCCCTGCGCACCTCTGCGGGGGATATCAGCTGCGAGAACAGCGACGCCGTATGCGAGCTGCTCCATGAAATGATTCAAGCGGAAGAAGAATTTGAGAAGAAATGGAAAGAATTCCTTTGATTTTGCATGCAATAGCAGCGAAATTTCCTTTGGCGCGGAGCATTTTCCGCGCTTTTTTCATATTCTCAAAACAACTTTTGGCTCAAGCCTTTACTTTTTCAAAAATCTATGCTATAATATAGTATGCGGAAAAGTTTGCACGCTTTTGGCAAGATGCTCTCTTTCGCAAAACCGATACCAAGCAAAGGCAGACTATGCAAACTCTTTTACAGCAAACGCAATCGTATACGCTACTCAAAACGGAAAGCGCAGAAAACCGTCTTTCCCATGCGTATTTGTTGCATTTTCCCGACGGAAGAAATCTGCGTTTTGCTCTCAAAGAATTTGCAAAAATCTTGCTTGATTGCGACACGTGTGCCACCCTTTTAGAAAAACGGCGGGCAGAACTTATCGATAAAGAAGCGTTTTCCGATTGTCTTTTCTTTCCCGCGGAAGATAAAAAACTCTCGGTAGAAGATGCGGAAAAAATCAAGGAAGAGAGCCTGTTAAACCCTGTCGAGGGGGATAAAAAAGTGTTTGTCGTCGGGGATTTTGCCGAGGCGAATGCGCAGACGCAAAACAAGCTATTAAAGCTCTTAGAAGAACCGCCAAAAGGGGTTATTTTTCTTCTGGGAACGACTAGCGTTTTTCCCGTATTACAGACGGTGTTATCCCGTACGAAACGGCTGGATATTCCCTCCTTTTCCACCGAGCAAATCACACAATGTCTATTGCGTTTATACGGGAGTGCGTATGATGAAGAAACGATTTCTATTTGCGCCGCGTGCGCAGACGGGAACGTGGGACAAGCGCAAAATATGTTAGAGGGCGGACGGTATAAACATCTGCTCGAAAACGCGTTCGTTTTGACACGTACCCCCACCTTTAAGCTGCCGCAGGCAGTAAAAGAGGTAGGAGAAACCAAATATAAGCGAGAGCTTTTGTCCCTTTTACGACTGATTTTCCGTGATGCGCTGCTTGTCAAAACGCAGGGAAAAAACGCTGAGAAATATTTACTTTTGCGTGCGGAAAAAACGCAGCTTACCGAGGTTGCCGCCGCTTATAGTATCCCCGCGCTGTTATACGCGCAGGAGGGGTTATCCGAGGCGGAAAAACAAGTAACCTTTAATGCGGTGTTCCCGCAGTGTATCGAACTTCTGATTGCGAAAATTCGCAAAAAAAACAACGATTAAAAACAAACTTTTTAAGGTAATTATATGGTAAAAGTAGTAGGAATTAAATTTAAAAACGGCGGAAAGCTGTATTATTTTGCCCCGAAGAAAGGGGACGTATACACACGGAATATGCCCGTAGTGGTAGAAACCTCGCGCGGGTTAGAATACGCTTGGGTGGCATATCCCGAAAAAGAAGTAGAGGAAGAAGAGGTTGTTCAACCCTTAAAACCGGTAATCCGTATTGCAACGGAAAAGGACACCGAATTTTACGAAACCTGTCAAGCCAAGCGCCCGCAAGCAATGCAGACCTGTAAGGAAAAAATCCTTGCACACGGCTTGGAAATGAAACTGGTCGATTGCGAATACGCCTTTGACGGCAGTAAAATTATCTTCTATTTCACTTCCTCTACCCGCGTGGACTTCCGCGAGCTGGTAAAAGACCTTGCGTCCACCTTTAAAAACCGTATCGAATTGCGCCAGGTGGGCACACGTGATGAAACGAAGTATCTTGGCGGACTTGCTCCTTGCGGCAGAATCTGCTGTTGCGCAGGGAATATGCCCGAATTTAAAAAGGTAAGCGTAAAGATGGCGAAAACGCAAGGTTTGTCCTTAAACCCTGGCAAAATCAGCGGGCTTTGCGGCAGATTGATGTGCTGCTTAAGCTACGAAAACGATTATTATGCAGAGGCAAGTAAAAAAATGCCGAAAATCGGCGCAGAAGTAGGTACACCCGAGGGTAAAGCCATCGTTGCCGCCGTCAATATGCTGCGTATGGAAGTTAAGGTGAAGATGGACGATCGAAACGGGGGCTGGATTTGGAAAGATTACCCCTTAGAATATATCCGCTTTAAAAAGCCCGCACCCCAACCTCAAAAACCCGACGAGGACGAAGACGAGGACGAGGAATAATTTTAAAAACCCCCTATACGTATTGCGATTATGGAAACTTTTCTCCATAAAATAGCGCGCAATACTCCCTTTCAGAATGCAAAAAGCGACCATGTGTAGGTCGCTTTTTCTAACTTTTTTATACAGTTTTATAAAATCACAGCGGATTTTTCCGTTCTTTTCCTTGTCCGCGCGGATATTTTTTCGGCGTGGACCTGATTTTCTCTACAACTGCCAACACCCGCTCGCCATATCCCTCGGGAAGAGCGTATTCTTTTATCTGCGACAGCTTACCACCTAATTCCTTATACGCATTTTTCGCCTCGTGAATTTCGGCGACGTCCCCGCTTTTATAGGCGACGAATTTACCGCCGATTTTTACAAAGGGCAGACAATATTCGCTCAACGTATTCATACGCGCCACCGCCCTTGCCGTAACAAAATCAAAGCGCTCTCTAAATTTTTCATCCTTTGCGGCGTCCTCTGCCCGCATGTTATAAATATGCATTCCTGTAAACCCGAAGTTATCCACAATGGCACGCAAAAATTCACATTTTTTCCCAACGCTTTCAAAAAGGGAAAATTTTAAATCAGGACGAAGAATTTTTAACACTATAGACGGAAAGCCCGCTCCCGAGCCGATTTCCGCAACGTTCGCCCCTTTATCGAACAAATCAACGCCTGCCGCACTGTCTAAAAAATGCTTATAATAAACGTCTTTTTCCTCTAAAATGGCGGTTAAATTGTATTTTTGATTGTATTCAAGCAATAAAAGACGGAAGTTTTCCAACAGCTCCCGCTTTTCTCCCAAAATTTCGTTTTGATAAAGTTCTTCTACCGTTCTAATTTCCATAGCCCTTTTATTATAACACTTTTCTTATAAAATAGCAATCTTTTTTATAAATTTTTTTCCGTTCTTTCCACCTTTGTCCACCCTTTTGTTTATAAGGTTATCCACCGTGTGGACAAACTTCGTGGATAATTTTAATTTTTAATATTTATAATATTTTTTTGTATATTTATAAATTTTTATTTTTTTAACCTTTTCCTTTTCTTCCACCTTTACACAAATTCTCCACTTTTTTATCCACCTAAAAATATAAGGTTGTCCACCCTTATTAAAAATGAAATTTCCTTTATAAAAGCAGACTTTTTTTATTATTTCATACCCTTTGTCCACAATTCCACCCGCCCTACTACTAATACTACTATTTATACTTTTTAATAAATAATAATCATTGGAACTGACGGTTGGAAAAGGGTAAAAAATTTTTTCTAAAAAACACAAAAATTATGGCATTCCCGTCTTGACAAATTTTCATTTTATTATATAATAATAACAAATAAAAAAAGGAAAATGAAAATGGAAGAACAGCTCTCAATTTTACCAAATTCTCAGGGTGAAGAACAACAGAATAAGGCGTGTGTTTTCACCGGGCATCGGGAGCTAGGCGAAGATTTTTCCGCGCGGAAATTAAACAAAGAAATAGAAAATCTGATAAAAGATGGTATAACCGATTTTTACAACGGTATGGCAAAGGGGTTTGACCTTACGGCGGCAAATGCCGTGTTGAAATTTAAGAAAAAATATCCGCAGATTAAATTAATAGCTTGTATTCCCTGCTATGGACAGGAAAAATATTTTTGCGAAAAGGATAAAAAAACTTATCTTTCTATTTTAAAGAAAGCGGACGAAAAAATAACCCTTGCACCTGCCTATTACAGGGGTTGTATGCAGGTGCGGGACAGGTATATGGCAGAGCGCGCGCAAGTGATGATTGCCTATTGTAAAAAGAAAGAGGGCGGCGCTGCGTATACGGTGAAAATTTTTCAAAAATTACACCCCCTTTCAAAAATAATTTTCCTATAAGGAAAAATGTGGATAAAAAACCGTGATTTGACTTGCAAAAAAAACGGGGATATGGTACAATAGAGAAGATAAAAAAAGTAGCCTTTTAAAAGTGCGGATTTAGGAGATTAAGAAGATGAAATTTGTATGTAACGGAACTTTGCTTTCGGATGCGGCTTTGACGGTAAGCAAGGCGTGTGCAGTAAAAACGATTACCCCGATTTTGGAATGTATAAAAATAAAGGCGGCAAACGATGGAATTACCCTCGTTGCGTACGACGGGGAGATTTCGATTGAAAAAAAGGTGATTGCCGAGATTATGGAAGAGGGCGAATTGTGTGTAAACGGTAAGACGTTTTCCGATTTCGTCAATAAAATTTCTGCGTTCGAGGTTGTGATTACCTCCGATGAAAAGGGGATTATCATTAAATACGGCGACAGTGAAACGTACATGCAATCCTTACCCGCGGACGAATTTCCGAAAATGGGGGAAAGAAACTGGGAGGACAAGGCATATTTTAAAACAAAGGAAAACGATTTGAAAGAATTGATTTCCAAGGTCGTATTCTGTTGCGCAACGGACGAAAGCCGACCGATTTTAAAGGGCTGTCTTTTGGAAACGAAAGAAGGAAAGCTGACGGCGACGGCTCTTGACGGGTTTAGAATGGCAACGTCGTACTGCGACGCGTCGGCAGAGAACGGCGATTTAAAAATCGTTTGTCCTGCAAGAACGTTGATTGAAATTTCCCGTATGCTGGACGGCGACGACGCGTTGAAAATTTATGCGGACAAAAATGTATTGTCGGTAGGCGTTTCGGATACTGTGATTACTTCCCGTTTATATATGGGCGAATTCGTCAGAAAAGAAAACATTTATCCTATCGATTTCACGACGAAAGTTTTGGTGAAACGTGCGGAAATGATAGACAGTATCGAAAGAGCGTCCGTTTTAATCAGAGGGGATAAAAACAATTTAATCGTGCTGGATATTAAACTTGGTAAAATCGTCATCAACGCAAACTCGGAAATGGGTAAGGTAGAAGAAACGGTAGCTGCCGAGCTGAACGGAAAAGAATTAAAAATTGCCATGAACGGCAAATATATTTTGGACGCGCTCAAGGCGCTCAACGAAGAAAACGTAATACTTTCGTTTAATACTGCCGTTTCACCGTTCACGCTTGAAAACGAAAACGACAACAAAAATCAGTATTTAATTTTGCCCGTACGCACCGGCAATGGAAACTGATAAAAGGCAAAATCCCTATAAATTCCCGAAGAAAAGCGAAAAAAGAGAGTAAAATTGCTTGACCTAACTCTTGCCTTTGCGGTATAATATGGGAGTTATTGTGGGGAGAAACGCGATAACCACCAAAAAAAGAAAAAACCAAATCAGGAGAAAACATTATGAAAAGAACCTATCAACCCAAGAAAAGACAGAAGAGCAAAGTACACGGTTTCCGTAAGAGAATGGCAACGACCGCTGGCAGAAAGGTGTTGAAGAGAAGAAGAGATAAGGGTAGAAAAAGACTGACCCACTAATTTTTCTGAAAGTAAACGGTAAAAAACAATTCATTTCCTTTCCCTTTTGCAAGGGAAAGGATTTGCCATTTTAATAGCGAAAGCGGGTTTTGGTAAAATTTTTTGTTTTTTTACAAAAAACACCCTTAAAAAAGCTTTTGATTTAGAAAAATGAAGTATTTGCGATTAAAAAAACAAGCGGACTTTCAAAGGTTGTTTCAAAAGGGAAAACGGGGATTTTCTCCGTCGCTGACCGTCGTATATCATAAGGCGGAAAAAATGACGATGGGGATTTCCGTGGGAAAACGGCACGGAAAAGCCGTGATGCGCAACCGTATTAAGAGATTATTACGCGAGGCGTTCCGCTCCGTACAAGAGGAGATAGACGGGAAGTATCATATTCTGTTAATTCCGAAAGTGGAGCAAGAGTATGCACTAAAAACCTTTGAACGGCATTTACAATGTATAATCAAAAAAGAGAATTTGTAAAAGTCAATGCGATTTCTCTGTTTTTTGAAAATTTAGGCTGGCTTTATCGGCATATTTTTTCAAAACCGGGGAAGGTTATTTGTATGCGAATGATTCGTTTTTATCAAAAATACCTTTCGCGCAAAACCTGTCGGTATAATCCCACCTGTTCGGAATATACGATGCGCTGTATCAACAACCACGGTGCGCTAATTGGGATTTTGCTGGGGGCGTGGAGAATATTGCGGTGCAATCCCTTTTCCAAAGGAGGATATGACCCTGAGCCCGAACGATATTTTGCAAAACGCTGGTTGTTGTAAATGCAAAGAAATAAAGAACGAAAAATCGAAAACGAAAGCATTACGGACGGTTTTCGTTTGAGTTAAAAAGGTAAATTATGGGAATTATGAACGTATTAGCGGGCGTGGGTATGCCGATTTATTCGCAGCTGCACAGCGTTTCGCTCAACTGGATCGGGAAAATTATTTTATGGCTGACGACGGTTTGCGGATCGGTCGGCGTGGGTATCGTTTTATTTTCCCTGCTTTTGAAATTGATTACGATGCCGTTTGATGTGTTCCAGCGTATCAACATGCGCAAGCAGAACCAGAAAATGAAAGAAAATCAGGCGCGCATGGAAAAGCTGCAAAAGCAGTACGCAAACGACAAGGATAAGTATAACCAAAAGGTTATGGAAATGTATCGTGAGAACGGGATTTCCATGATGTCGTCCTGCTTGCCGATGATTTTGTCCTTGGTGATCTTTATCGTCGCCATCAACGCGTTCAACGCGTTCTCGTCCTATTCCAACGTGGAAAATTATAATACCATGGTACGCGCATACAACGAAAACATGTTGGAAAACTGTGCGGAATTTGATGAAGAAAATTTGACGTGGACGGTACAGGAAAATACGACCACCAACCAAGAAACGGGCGTTTCCACGGTAACGGGTATGACCGTTACGTATACCGTTGCGGAAAACGACAAGTATATTTATTATACGGTAACGCAAGAGGTTGCGCCTACGGTTGACGGAGATACGGGCGAAAAGAGCTACGTTTTCAATCAGGACGTTTTTGAAACAAACAAAGCGGATATTTTAAAATACGTTGAAAACAGCAATCGAAAAAATTATTTCTTAAATTGGGATAAATATTCTTCCGAAAACGGCGAGATTATTGCGGCGATTGAAAAGAGTATTCAAGACGACGCGGCTGCGGCAGGCACGACGTTGACGGCGGATGAATTAACGCTGAAAACACAGCAAACGTTGATTAAGCAAGAATTTGTCAGCCCCGCGCAGGACAGGGTCGTAGAAGTGTACCACAGCACCGTGAAAAAGGACACCAAATTCCTTTGGATTAAAAACGTGTGGGCGGTGGACGCAACCTATAAGCACCCCGTGTTGAGCTATGGCAATTTCAGCCAAGAAATTATCGAAAGAAAGTCTTGTTCGTGTAAGGAAGGGGACAAGTCGATTTTGATGATTACGGCGTATTCCGACGAGGGCTATCATAACGTAACGGGCAAGCTCGGCGCACAAAAGAGCGAGGCAAACGGGTATTATATCATGATTTTGCTCTCGATCGGTACGATTTTGCTGCAACAATGGATATCCATGCGTTCGCAGAAAGAGCAAAATAAATATTCGTCTGTAGACGGGCAGAGCGGCAGCCAGCAGAAAATGATGATGATCATCATGACGGGTATGTTCGCGGTGTTCTCGTTTATGTACAGCTCGGCATTCTCGATTTACATGGTTGTCAGCAACCTGTTCTCGCTGCTGTCCATGATTGTAATCAATAAGCTGGTGGATTTGGCGGCGAACAAAAAGGCGGCAGGTGCGACGGCTAAGGGCGATAAGGTGCTTTCGGGCAGAGCGGCGGCGGTCAACAGAAATAAGGACAAGACGCCTAGCGACAAAAAGAATAAAAAGAAATAAGAGAGATATGTAGTTCCGTGTTTCACAAACGCGGAACGAGGAGAGATAAAATGATTTATACCGAATTTACGGGCAAGACGGTGGATGAAGCCGTTGAAAAGGGATTGAGCGAGCTCGGGCTCACGAGAGAGAATGCGGATATTCGCGTTTTGGAAGAAGGAAAGAAAAAGCTGTTCGGCGCTGTAAAGGCACGCGTAGAAATTGCAGCAAAGGAAACTGCAGAAGCCGTTGTGGAGGCATCGGAAAAGGCTGAAAAAGCGGAAAACGCTACGCCTGTAATTGAAACGGCAGGCGAAAACGCTACGGACGGCGAAAGAACGGTTATCTTCTTGGAAGGACTGTTTAAATTGCTTAATATCACCGCTTGTACGGAGCTGGTTTCCGAGGGTGAAAAGGTAGAAATCAACGTAACGGCGGCAAACACGACGTCGATTATCGGCAAACACGGCATAATGTTGGACGCGATTCAAACCTTAGCGGGCGCGGTTGCGAATACGGGCAGGGATGATTACAAGCGCGTTGTGGTGGATTGCGAGAATTACCGCGAGAACCGCGAGGCGACCTTGAACAAGCTGGCGGATAACCTTGCTGCAAAAGCCGTTCGGTTGGGCAAGAAAATTCAACTTGAACCGATGAACCCGTACGAAAGAAGAATTATCCATGCGGCTTTGTCTGAAAATGAAGAAGTGAAAACGGAGAGCGAGGGGAAAGAACCCAACCGCTATATCGTTATTGTACCTAACAACGTAGAAGACCCCGATGCACCTGCAATTCCCGCAAGAACGGAAAGAGATCGCCGCGAAAGGGGCGGTTATAATCACCGTGGTGGCAGAGGCCGCGACCGTGGCTTTGGCGACAGAAATGACCGCGGCAGAGGCGGCAAAGGCGGCTTTGGTAAAAAACCTTTTAACCGCGATAGAAAACCCTCGGGCGGTGGAAATTCGGGCGGAACGAGCCTGAAACCGTCCAACGATTTCTTTGGGATTTTCCTTGGAAATAGCGGCAACGGCGAAGATAAAGAATAATGTATAAACAGAAAAGGCGGAGCTTTTTAGCTCCGTCTTTTATCGTATGTAGAAATTAGATAGCGGGATTGTTACGGGGTTTACGCGGTTGAAGAACAGCGTTATAAGAAGAGAGCGACGCCTCGTTTGCGCAGGCGTAAAACGATATAATACAGAGGTGTGCCGAGGGCGTAAACCCAGATGCATTGCGTTGCGCCGATGCTGACGGTATTCATAAAATACGCCACCGTTACGGACGAATAATTGCCCGTGTCGCCGAAGATGATGACGATAATTACGGGAATCATAAACGCGTTGAATAAAACGGGGAAAATGCCGCCGAGCGCGATACGTATGGGGGGCTTCTTAAAAATTCTGCCGATTAGATAGGTGCAAATTGCCGCCAAAAGGGTGGTTAGTGAGCCGATAACGACGTCGAAAACGCTGTATGCGGAAATTAGGTTAGACAGCGCGCACCCGACGAAAAGGGCGGGGATAGCGTCTGCATAAAAGAGGGGTAAAATACAAAGCGCCTCCGCAGGTCGGAGCTGGAATGGTCCGAAAGCAAAGGGCGCAAACACGTACGTCAGCACCACGTACAGGGCTGCAATCACCCCCGCGCGGCAAAGACGTTTGGTCGAAAAAAAGTTCTGCATAAAATTGTACCTCGGTTTTTTTATTTGGAAGTGTTTACCGAAAACCTTCCCGTTCGTGGGTTATTATAGCACGGCGAACGTAACGCTGTCAAGCGTTTTTATGAAAAAAATTTTAGCATTACCTAGCGTAGTTGTTGGCGTAAGCGACGTCGTTTTTGCGGCTGTTTTTTGCCGAGCAACGCTCCCAAAGTAACGCGGCGACCGCGTCGGAAATGATTTCGGACATGGAATACACAAGGTTTAGGCGGGTGGTGTTTAAAAGCCCGTAATTGCTAACCGATTTTTCCGCTACGACCGCCATAATCGACACGTCCCCCACTGCACCGAGATTTTTGTTTGCACCTGCACCGGGGAGCAGGGGGGTATCGCTCAGCTTAATCAGCCCGATATCCCCTTTGTCGCCCACGGCGGCGTCGATAGCAAGAACCTGCTCTCCGCGGTGGGTTTCACGCAAAAAGGTACGGATTGTGCCGATTTCTTTGGCGGTAACGGGCGCGGAAAGCGTTCCATAAATAAAGGTATTTAAACCCTGCGTTTTGTATTGCAGCATTGAGCCGACAATCGGGCCAAGGCTGTCCCCGATGGCAAGGTCGCTCCCCACGCAAACGACGATAGGCGGGTTGGGCGCGGTTGTATCGAGGAGCGCAGTTTCTTCGTCTTTAACTGCTACATTTTGGCTTGAACGCGATACGTCCCCCCGCTTTTTGTGTTTTTTGCGTTGATAAGCGCCGTTTAAAAGGTGGTGTAAGGACATAGTCGCGCCGTCTGTGGCAAGCTTGTTGTATACGTGAAAAGCGTACTCCATTGGTTAAAAAGCTCCGTTTGATTTTGGTATGCAACGCGCGGTGCGCGCGTGCAATAGAGAATATAGCCAAAAGGAGCGCTTATTAAACGGAAACGAGGAAAATTGCAAAAAGTTGTGTAAGAATTGACGTTTGGGGCTTGAAAAGGCGTGGAGGTTGTGGTATAATAGGTGTGCAAACGGGAAGAATATACACGCGAGGGCGCACCTTAGAGGTTGCGCCGCAAAGGAGAAATTATGTTTTTGCAAAATCTTTGCGCTGTGCGTTGGACGAATTATCTTTTGGACGGCGTTTTGGCGTTGGTGCTGCTGGGATACGTAATCTATTGCGCCAAACGGGGTTTTATAGACTGCTTTTTCGGCTTTTTCTCGACGGTAATTGCGTTGCTTGCTGCTATTTTTTTAGCAAAAATATTGGTGAACGCGACGGACGGGCTGTTCGGATTGAAAAAGACGCTGGACAAAACGTTTACGGATGCGTTTATGCGGGTGAAGGGCTTTGATACGCACGTCGTTGGCGAGGGCACGGAGGCGGCGTTAAAAGACAAAAATATGTCGGCAATTTTGGTTCAGCTTGTGTTGAAAATGACGAAGAGCGCACAGGAGGGCACAGTGTTGGCGGTGGCGCTTGGGGACGTTACTTCGTCCTTAGCAACGACGGTTCTTTGCGGAGTGGCTATTTTTATCTTGGCGAAATTGTTGATGCGCTTGATGAAGGGCGTGTTGGAAGGGGTTGCACAACGCTTAAAGCTTGTCGGGGCGGCAAACAGTTTGTTGGGCGCGTTTGTCGGAGTGTTGGGTTTTACACTGTTGGTCAGCTTTATTCTTACCGTGTTTACGATTATCCCCGTACAGTCGGTCAGCAATGCGCTGAATAGAAGTATTCTTATCGGGTTTATATATAAGTATAATCCCGTGCTTTGGTTGCTTAGCTTGGTGCTTTGACGGGCGTTTCTTGTCGTATAAATTTTGATAAAAAATGAAAAAGTCCGAAAAAAATCGGGCTTTTTTCTTGCGATTTTACAGAAAGGCTTTTGCTTTAAAACACGGAAAATTTATGCGTTTGTATAAAGATATACATTTATGCTATCGGCGGGTTAAGTGGATAACTTTAGGAAAGAATACAAAAAGAACGAATGTTTGTGGATAAAAAGCCCGTTTTCTGTGGTTTTTTGCGGGATGATGTGTGAATCTTATCCACAATTTTCGTTTTCTTACACACTTATCCACGAAAAAATCACCAAAAAATAAAAGAAAAATGCACGTGTGGACAAAGTTATCCACAAAGAAAAGTTGGGGAAATAAAGGGATTTAGCGATTTTTAATCGGTTTTATAAAATTTTCTATGATGATAAAGGGGGTGTTTATCCACAAAAAGTAATTTTGTGGTGTGGACAACCCTATTTTATCCACTTTTTCAGTGGATAACCTTAATTTTTTATATACGGTATGAATTTATAATCGTATTTTTCGACAGCAACCGACAAGAAACCCGTTTTCTTGCAAAGGAAAGAAAAGAGGATAAAAGCGGGAATGTGGATAACTTTTGTGTGGTGGATAACCTACAAAAAAACGAGAAAATTGTGCAGCAACGAGCCGCGAAAGGTTAGCGAACGTTTTGAAAGGTAACGTTGACGGAAATGGTTGTGTTAGAAAGCAAGGTGTCTTGAAAACGGTGCAAGCTGCGGTTTTGGTATTTGACAAGCAGCTCTCGCACGCCGAACAAGTCGCACCTGATTGCTTTGCTCTTTTCAAACAGCGTTTTGATTTCGCCCGACAGCTTTTTTTGCGCGGCGGTGAAAACGTCGCCAGGAACGTCCCCAACGTCCACAATTTCGTTCAAGGGCAATGAGTAGGAGTTGTCCAAAAGCCCTGCGCTGAGGGTAAGGTCAATTTTGAAGTTGGCGCTGCCGTCTTTGCCGACCTGCAGCTTTCGTTTCGGACTGTTGCTTTTGACGGAAAGGGTGCATACTCCGTCCTTTCTGTCTACAGAATACGAGGCAAGGCGTAGCTGATATTTTACGGCGTTATAGGCAAACGTTTCCTCTGCGGTCAGTGTGCCCACGCGCTTGCCTGCCACGAACAACGCAGTTTCCTGTGCGCTGAATATCGGCTTTTCAGTGTTTTGTCCGCTCTGTGCGCCTTGTGCATTGCCTTGTGAGGCGGCTTGTCCACCACCCTGAGCGCTTTGCTGCCCGTCGCTTTGTCCATTTTGGCTTTCGTTTGAACCCGTCTCCCCCTCATTGCCAATTTTTTCCTGTTGCGGCTCGGTTTTTAATATGGGCAAATATCCGCTTTTGCTCTCGCTAAAATACCCTATGGCGAACTCGCGCAAGGTATTCGGGAGCACCGTGCCTACGCGTTGGGCATGGGGGGAGAGGACTTTGGTCATGGCAACGGAGCTGGACGGGTCGACGAGCGCGGCAGTGTTGAGTAAATCCTTGGCGAGCCCGTCGCAGGTCGCCACCAAGCAACCGTCCGAAAGGTATTCGTCCAAAAGAAAGAAATCAAGCGCGTCAAAAACGTTCTCTTCTGCGGCTTTTCCGCCAAGAATGATTAATTTGCAAAACACGAGCTTGGGATACCAACCCGTTTTGGCGTTGATTTGCTCAAACGCCTCGGCAACGGTTTTACCGCGGCTAACAAGCTGGACGGTTTGCGTGGCGTCGCCTTGCTTGGAGGCTTGCGGCACGGCGATTTGGGAGGTTAAAATAAACTCGTCCTCCTCACGGTCGATGCCGACAGCCATCACGATTGCCGTTTTTTGCACGTCGGTCAAGCCGAAGTCGTTGGAAAAAAACAAAAAAGCAAGGACAGCGACAATTAAAATATAATAGCGCACGGTGTTGCGGGTGTGTACGTTATGCATTTGCGTTCTCCTTTTTCGATTTTTTTGCGGCGGCGCGCACAGAATTTTTGGGCGTTGGCGGGGCAAAGTTCGGCTTTCCGTTTTTCGGCAGAAAAAGTAAAAGCAGGGGGAGCATGTCTGCAACGAACCAAAAAATGGGGGCAAGACGACCGGCAATTACACTGTAAAAGGCGTTGTAAAAGCGGTTGCAGAACAGGGCAAAAAGGAACAGGGAAAAATTGAGGATTGCCGAAATCCACGTGCGGCGGTGTACGCGCAGGGTGTTTGCGATACACCCCGTCGTATAATGAATGGGAAGACAGGTATAGAAAAAGAGCGCGACGGTCAAAAGGTAGACAAAAAGCAAATCTACTCGACCGATAACCTCCAGCGCGGGGAAGTATTGCGCGATTTTAGAAAAAGCATAATGTTCGCGCGGAGCTATCGAGCTGAAAACGGAATAAAATACGGCAAAAAGGAGCAAGGTAAGAGCCGCTCCGACGGCGTAACCAAGTACGATTTGTTTGCTCCCTTTGGCGTGGTCGATTTTTGTGTGGGAGGTTTTTTTGTCGGCGTCGTGGGAAGAAAACCGACAATTTGCAATAAGGGGCAAAAGCAGGATTGTGTCGGAAAAGTGGGGGGACGTATAGCGAACACCGCGCAAAACGTCAGAAAATTTTGTGCCGAAAAAGGGGAGCAGGTGAGAAAAATCCGTTTCGGTAAACGACATAATAATCAGAGCCAAAAAGGGCAAAACGAACAGAAAAACGCAAAGGTCGGCAACTCGTCCTATTGACTTGATGCCCTTGGAGGCAAAAAAGGCAGAAAAAAGGAAAAACGCCGCAAAGTAAAATACGGTAGGGGCGGTATCGAAAAATACCGCATAGACAAATTTTTCCAAATCCAAAATAGGAAGTAACGCGGCAAAAAGATAATACACCGCGAACAGCACGTAGACGAGAGCCGACCATTTGCCAAGGGCGGCGTTCATGCGTTCAATCAACGTTTTGTCGCTGCGTGTGGCGGCGTAGAGCACCGCAAGCAGCACCAGCGTTTCGATGAGGAAATGCAACAGCGCAGGTAATAAGATATCCCCCTTTGCGTAGCGGGATAAAAGGGCAGGAACTTCTAAAAATTTGCCCAGCGGTAATAAAAATGCGGCGGCAAGCGCCACTTGGCGGGGCAAAACGGTTTGGTTTTTATTGGGTGCGCTGGGATAAACGGTGGTGTTTTTTGTCTGCAAAGCGGTTGTTCTCCTTTTCGTGTTTTGGGTTGGCGTTGCGTTTTTTAGGAGTTCGTTGCGATACGTCCCCGCACCTTTATTCTGCGTCCGTGTTCGGCGGACGAAAACGCGTTTTATTTTTCACGTGAAACAACTTCGGGCGCTGGGTGAGGGAGAACATGTCGTATTTCACGACAGTATCCCGCAGGTCGTGGGAAATGAGAGGGGAAAAAGGTGCGAGAATGGGAGCTCCAAACGCGTCTGCCGATACGAGGTAGTAGAGCAAAAACGCGGCAAACAGCACAATGCCGAGTGCGCCAAGGCTGCCTGCTACCAGTAGGAAAAGCCAGCGTAGTAAGCTACCTGTTTCCACGAAGTTGGGCACGGTGTACAGGCAAATGCCCGAAAATGCAACGATTATGATGGCAGGGGTGGACAAAAAGCCTGCGGAAACCGCCGTTTCGCCAAGCACGAGAGCACCGACAACGGATAGGGACATCCCCACGTATTTGGGCATACGGATACTTGCCTCTTTTAGGATTTCGAGCAGGAGTAAAACGACGAACATTTCCATACTAGGCGACAGGGGAATTTGGCGTACGCTGCTGGCAATGGTGAGAGTAAGCCCTAAGGGTAGCAGTTGGATTTTATATAATTGCGCCGCGACGTAAAATCCGGGCAAAAGTATGGCAATGAACAGGGCAATCGTGCGCAAAAATCGAAAGGAAGTTGCGGCAAATGGGGAGATAAAATAATCTTCGCTGCTTTGTAAATCCTCGGTGAGAATATAAGGCATGGTAAGCGCAATCGGCGACCCGTCCACAATCACGCCCACTCTGCCCTCGCAAAGCTTTGCCGTGAATACGTCGGGTTTTTCCGTCGTGCCGATGGTGCGAAAAATGGAGTGTTTGCGCGGAGAGAGCATGGCGGCGATATACGACGAATCGGCTACGTTGTCGATTTGTATGCCGTCCAGCTGTTTTTTGACGGAATTTTTTACGTTTTCGTCCACGATACCGCTTAAATAGCAAATGGTTACGGCGGTATCTGTGCATCTGCCCACGCGCACCGTTTCAAAGCGCAAATCGGGCGTTTTTAAGCGTTTTCTAACCAGCGACATGTTGGTTTTTACGTCCTCGATAAAGCCTTCGCGCGGGCCTTTTACCGCGATATCGGTGGGTGGCTCGATGACGGCGCGGTTGGGCAATAGTTTTGCACCGACAATAAAGCCTTGCGCTACGCCGTCCACCAACAGCAAGCTATTCCCGTCCAAAATTTCTTTTTCCGCTTTTGTAAAATCGTCGGCGGTTTTCAGCTCGGGGAAAAGCAACGCTTTCTCTAAAAAGGATTGCGGCGACGAAGTATTGTTGGCGCTGTTTTGGTAGGCTTTTTCTTTTTCATCGCGACCCGTCCCCCCGCCTTTTTCGTTTTTTGGCATAGAAAGACGGGAAAGCGGGCGCGCCACAAGGTCGCCTAAAAGCTGCTTGTTTACCACGCCCTCGGCGTACACAATCGCACAGGCGGTGTTATCTGCCATTGTAAAGGCGTAGGTCAAAACGTCTTCGGAGGGCAAACGCCGTTTGATTTCGTCCAAATTTTTTTGTAAAGAGAGATTTAACGTGTTCACGAAAATAGGTTGTGTGTTGGCGCAGAAAAATATGCGAAAGGGGGTTGGGGTATTGACTTTTTATGCAAAAAATGGTATACTGAAAGAAAAAAGAGAGGAAAATCGGTGGCGGACGAACGACTTGTTTTAGGTGAATACGAAGTTCTGGAAGATATGATGTTAGACGGGCTGAAAATCGTGCAGGACACTCGGCTGTACCGTTTTACATCCGATTCGGTGCTGTTATCCCGTTTTGCCAAATGGAAAAAGGGGGACGTAGTGGCGGATTTTTGCGCGGGGAACGGCATTGTCGGCTTTCATTTTTACGCCCTGAACAAGGACAAAGCCCCGAAGATGCCCGTTACGTTGTTCGAAATGCAGGACGGTCTTTGCGCTTTGGCAAGAAAAACGGCGGCGTATAACGGGTTTGATAATTTTTCTGTTGTACAAGGCAGATTGCAGGAAATAGACAAAGCGTACCACGAAAAATTTTCGCTGATTTTATGCAATCCACCGTATGAGCGTGCGGGTACGGGCTTTGACAACGACGAGTATGAAAAAGCCGTTTGCCGCAAGGAAATCACGCTGAACCTGCAAGAGATTGCGCGGGCGGCGAGTTTTGCCCTGAAATTCGGCGGGAGGTTGTGCATGTTGCACCGCGCCGACCGCTTAGCGGAAGTTTGTTATACGTTGCACGAAGAGCATATCGAGGTGAAAAAAATTCAATTTGTGGGGGGACGTGTCGCGATGAAACCCTATCTCGTTATGATTGAGGGGGTAAAGGGCGGAAAACCCGCCTGTGAAATTTTGGAAACGATAGTCAACAGATAAGGAGCGAGTATGGTCAGTTTTGTAGCAACGCCGATTGGCAATTTAAAGGATATTACGCTGCGTGCGTTGGAAACGCTTAAAGAAGCGGACGTTATTTTTTGTGAAGATACGCGGCATACCGTTAAGCTGTTGAACGCATACGAGATAAAAAAGCCCTTGTATGCGTGTCATAAATTCAATGAAACGGAAGCGGCGGAAAAGATTTTGGCGGCGTCGAGGCGGGGGGAAAAGGTAGCGGTGGTGTCCGACGCGGGCACGCCTGTCGTATCTGATCCTGGCAATATCGTCTGCAAGTATTTGCGCGACAACGGCGAACCGTATACCCTTATCCCTGGGGCATGCGCTTTTGTGGCGGCGCTCGTTTTGTCGGCGTTGCCCGCGGGACGGTTCGCGTTTATCGGATTTTTGCCCGAAAAACAGGGGGAGAAAAAGGCACTGCTTGAAAAGTATAAAGACAGCGCTTTGACTCTTGCTTTCCATTCTGCACCCCAAGACGTGGACAAGGATATTAAGGCAATGTACGAGGTGTTTGGGGATAGATCTGCGTGCGCGGTGCGCGAGATAAGCAAAATCCACGAAGAGGCGAAAAACTTTACTTTGTCGCAAGGCTTGGCGGGCGAAAAGCGTGGCGAATACGTCCTGATTGTCGGCGGCGCGGAAGAAAAAGAGAGCCCCCTGAACGCATTGAGCGAACGGGAGCATATTCAGCATTATATGTTGGCGGGCTTGGATAAAAAAGAGGCGTTAAAGCGTGCAGCGAAAGACCGTGGGGTTTCCAAATCGGAGCTCTATCCTTTTTCCATTGACCTTTGATAGGTGTAGCCGCTTAAAACGAATAAAAAGCGGTTATACTATATATACTAATATGAAAACGGCGGTGTAAGACTGCCAAAAGGAATGCGAGATGTTTTATAAATATTATATTATTTCGTTGGCGTGCATGGTTTTGTGTGCCTTTATTAGCGGAGCGGCAAGCGCAAGATTGCACCGCGCATACAGCAAATACAATCAATATTATACCCGTTCGCGCATGACGGGACGGGATACGGCGGTGCGGCTGCTCCGCGCGAATCATATCCGCAACGTCGAGGTGGGAAGAGTGCACGGTACGCTCTCTGACCATTATCACCCGACCAAGGGAGTTATTAATTTGTCCGAGGGGGTGTATGGAAACGACAGCTTGGCGGCGGTTGCGGTGGCGGCGCACGAGGTCGGGCACGCCGTGCAGAAAAAGAAAGGGTATCTCCCCTATAAAGTCCGCAACGGGCTAGTGTTTATTACCAACGTGGGCAGTAGATTGGCGTTGCCCTTAGTCTTGCTTGGCTTGATTTTGGACGTGTTTGTTATGACTACGCAAAATTCGGACGTTGGCTTTTATTTAGCGATGGCAGGGGTTGCCTTGTACGGGCTGTCCACGGTGTTTTTGCTGGTAACCTTGCCCGTAGAATTTGATGCCAGCCGCAGAGCCAAGAAAATGTTGGTTGCGGAAGGGGTTTTGTCGGAGGACGAATTGCCTGCTGCGGAAAAAATGCTGACGGCGGCGGCAATGACCTACGTTGCCTCTTTGCTGACTTCGTTGATTTATTTCCTGCGCTTTTTCCTGTGGGTTATGATGATGTTCGGCAATAGAAGAAGAGACTAAAACGACGTATCTACGTCGCATTTCGGCGTTGTCGCTCGGTTGCGTACTATTTTGTACGCGCCCTCGCTCCGCCTTGAACTGCTTGTATCTACGCCGTTTAACAAGCGACGGTGGAAAATGAATTGCGGCGTACCCGTATGAATTGCAAAGCAAAAAAATCCCGACGGATAATTCCGTCGGGATAATTTTTTATTCGGTGATGCCGAAACTCCGTTCGATTAAAGTTCTGCGAAGTACTTAATCGTTCTAACCATCTGGCTGGTGTAGGAGTTTTCGTTGTCGTACCAGGAAACAACCTTAACAAGGGTCGTACCGTCGCCCATGGGCATGCACTTCGTCTGCGTTGCATCGAACAACGAACCATAGGTGATACCGATAATGTCGGAGGATACGAGTTCTTCTTCCGTGTAACCAAACGATGCGGAAGCAGCGTCTGCCATAGCCTTGTTTACCGTAGCTGCATCAACTTCGCCTTCGCAGATAGCAACGAGCTGGGTAAGCGAACCGGTGGGAACGGGAACGCGTTGTGCGCAACCGTCAAGTACGCCGTTGAGTTCGGGGATAACCAAACCGATAGCCTTTGCTGCACCCGTGGAGTTGGGAACGATGTTTGCAGCAGCTGCACGTGCACGGCGAAGGTCGCCTTTACGATGAGGACCGTCCAAAACCATCTGGTCGCCGGTGTATGCGTGGATTGTGGTCATGTAGCCTTTCTTAATAGCTGCAAGCTTGTTGAGCGTGTTTGCCATAGGAGCAAGGCAGTTGGTCGTACAGGACGCTGCGGAGATGATCGTGTCGTTCTTCGTAAGCGTCTTTTCGTTTACGCTGTAAACGATGGTAGGAAGGTCGTTGCCTGCGGGAGCAGAGATAACAACTTTCTTAGCACCTGCTTTGATGTGTGCTTCGGATTTTGCCTTGGAGCAGTAGAAGCCCGTGCATTCCAAAACAACGTCAACGTCGTACTGAGCCCAAGGGCAGTTTGCAGCGTCTTTTTCTGCATAGATTTTGATCGTTTTGCCGTTAACGGTAATCGTACCTGCTTCGTCGTCAGCCGTTACCTTATCGCAGTACTTGTATCTGCCCTGAGCAGTATCGTACTTCAAAAGGTGTGCAAGCATGGAAGGGCTGGTAAGGTCGTTGATCGCAACTACTTCGTAGCCTTCTGCGTCGAACATCTGTCTGAAAGCAAGACGGCCGATACGACCGAAACCGTTGATTGCAACTTTTACGTTTGCCATAATAGTAATTCCTCCAAATATGAAAAATTTATTTTGTTTCGTACTTTTTAGGCGAATTTTGGGGAGGATTTCTACTTTCCCCGTTTTCGTCCAGATATCATTTTAGCATACTTTTTTACTTTCGTCAATAATTTTGGGCATTAGTTGGGAAAAATATTTACTTTTTACAAAATTTACATAAACCGAACGAAATTTACAAAACAAACAGCCCTCGGAAAAAGCCGAGAGCCGTTTTTGCATACAATATTATATTCCGCGTGCGCATTAAGCGCAGTCAATTAAAATGCTTTGCCTGCCGAACCGAGCACGTTGACAATCTTGTGCTTAACCATTTCTTTCATCATCGCACGTGCGTCGCCAAGGTATTGACGGGGGTCGAAGTGGCCGGGGAAATCTGCATAATGCTTACGGATAGCCGCCGTGAATGCTACGCGAAGGTCGCTGTCGATATTGATTTTGCAAACTGCCATCTGCGCTGCTTTTCTAAGCTCGCTTTCGGGAATGCCGATTGCATCGGGCATATGACCGCCGTACTGGTTGACGATCGCAACTTTGTCCTGAGGAACGGAAGATGCACCGTGCAAAACGATAGGGAATCCGGGCAATCTCTTGCCGATTTCTTCCAAGATGTCCAAACGGAGCTTGGGGTCCTGACCGGGCTTGAATTTGTAAGCGCCATGGCTCGTACCGATAGCGATTGCAAGGGAGTCGATACCCGTAGCCGCAACGAAATCCTGTACTTCGTCGGGGGACGTGAACTGCGCGTCAGCCGCGTCAACGTTTACGTCATCCTCGATACCTGCGAGCTTGCCGAGTTCTGCCTCAACAACTACGCCGTGGTCGTGCGCGTATTCTACGACTTTCTTGGTGATAGCGATATTTTCTTCCCAAGGATGCGAAGATGCGTCAATCATGACGGACGTGAAACCGCTGTCGATGGACGCTTTACAGATTTCGAAATCTGCGCCGTGGTCGAGGTGCATAGCGATAGGAATATCGTTGGTTTCCACAGCAGCCTGAACGAGGTGGCGAAGGTATACGGGGTTAGCGTATTTTCTTGCGCCAGCGGAAACTTGCAAAATAACGGGAGATTTCTCTTCGTTAGCAGCCTCAACGATCGCCTGGATCATTTCCATATTGTTTACGTTGAATGCGCCGATAGCATATTTGCCCTCGTACGCTTTTTTGAACATTTCGGTAGTAGTTACCAAAGGCATAATATTAATCCTCCAAAAAGATTGGTTTTTTTATTGCGGATTTATTATACCCTATTTTTTTATAAAAATCAATGAAAACGAGGGGGTAAAAAATAATTTGTGCGGTGTTTGTCGGAAAAACTGTTTTTATGGGGAGAGCAAGGGGAAGGCAAGAACGAAAGGAAAGATAGTGGTTCTATGCTCTCTTATATTATATATATGGAAAGAACGTAACAGCAAGGCGCGAAAACAAGGTGTGGCAGCAAGGAGTGAAAGGGGGGGCAGGCCAAAGGGGTGCATAATAAAAAATGATAGAAAAAAGCAGAGAAAAAGCAAGGTTTTTTTCGTAAAAATAAGCAAAATAAAAAAATTTGAAAAAAAGTTGAAAAAATTAAAAAAAGTTCGAAAAATGCTTGCAAAACAGCTTGACTTAAATTTCTTTTCATACTACAATAAATAGGCAAGTTCAAGGAAACCCTTTAAAAACCACGTTTTCCCCCGTTAGTTGAACGTTGGTTGCAAAAATCCGAAAACTTCGCAAACGAAACATGAAAAAGAAAAAATATACACGATACAAGGAGTAACATATTATGAAGACCTATATGGCGAAAGCTGAATCGGTTGAAAGAAAATGGTACGTTGTAGACGCGGCAGGCGTGCCTCTTGGCCGTCTTGCAAGCCGTGTTGCATCCGTACTTCGCGGTAAAAACAAGCCTACCTACACTCCCAACGTTGATACCGGCGATTTCGTAATCGTTGTAAACACCGACAAAGCGGTGCTTACCGGTAAAAAGTTGGAAAACAAGTTCTATAGATACCACACCGGTTACATCGGCGGTTTGAAAGAAATTTCTTACAAGAAGATGATGGCTGAAAAGAGCGACCTTGCCGTTTACGAAGCTGTAAAAGGTATGTTGCCCAAGAACAGCCTCGGTAGACAGATGCTTAAAAAGCTCAAGGTTTACAAGGGTGCTGAACATAACCACGCGGCGCAAAAACCCGAAGAACTCAAAGTTGACTAAGGAGAGGATAAAGAATTATGGCTAAAGCAAACGTTAAAAAGAAGCTTCAATTCTGGGGTACGGGCAGAAGAAAGAAGGCAATCGCTCGTGTTCGTCTTATCCCCGGCGGCAACGGCACGATCGTTATTAACGACCGCGCTTTTGAGGATTATTTCCCCCAAGGTACGTTGCAGTATATCGTAAAACAGCCCATCGCGCTGTTGGAAGTTGAATCCAAGTACGATATCGTCGTAAACGTAATCGGCGGCGGTTACACCGGTCAGGCAGGTGCTATCCGTTTGGGTATCGCACGTGCTCTTCTCGAAGCAGAAGAAAACAGCCGTCCTGCACTCAAGAAAGAAGGTTTCTTGACGAGAGACCCTCGTGCAAAGGAAAGAAAGAAGTACGGCTTGAAGAAAGCTCGTCGTGCACCTCAGTTCTCGAAGAGATAATCTCTCGTCGAAGTGCGAGCAATACAAAAAATTATGGAAACGTCATTACGGCGTTTCCATTTTTTTATAATGAATTGCGGCAAAGCCGCCTGAATTGAAACAAAGTTTCATGAATTGCCCGTCAGGGCATGAATTGCAAAACAGGGTTTTGCATTGTGGAAATATTCCTGCAATGACGGCAAAGCTGTCAAATCATGAAAAGCATAGATTTTCAATTCACGGCGACAGCCAATTCAAGATGAAGTCAATTCATTTCTTTATATTTCGTTTCCGTTCTTCATGGCGGGAAACAAAATCCAAAAAGGCGTTTTGAGGCGTGTCCGAAAATTCGTGCGCGCCGTTTTCCGTGGCGGACGCGGGCTTTTTTTCGGGGTTTTCCTCGGGTGTTTGCTCGGGATTTTCCGCCTGTGGCAGTAAGGATTTTAATAAATTGAACAAGCCAAAGGGTACCATGGAAAAAAACCTCCAAAAATATAAAAATTTTCAAGCAAAATTCACGAAAAACAAGGCGTTTTCGATTGCTTTAATTGACAAATTGATATATAATAGAATATGCGTTAATAGTGTCGGTCTATGCGCGCAAATGCAAAAAGACGGTTTTTTATGGGCGGTACGTCCGTTCAAACGCTCCGTTCGCGAAAAGCGCAAAACCGATTATTTTATAAGTAAGGAGTCCTTATCCATGAAGAAAGGAACAAAAATTCTCTCTCTCGCGGCGGCGTTGACGCTCGGCGTATCGACGTTGACGTTTACGGGCTGCGGAAAAGAAGGCGGCTATCAAGGTGAAGAAACGCTTGCGCAGTATCAAGCGGCGATGGCAAACGGCGGCGAAGTGTCCTCCAACGGCGGTTTCGTTGTTGAAAAAGGCGACTACGTCTATTTCATCAACGGCGTGGAATCGACGACGGCGAACAACGGTTACGGTGCGCCCGTAAAAGGCTCGCTGATGGCGATTCGTAAAGCTGATTTGGCAGAAGGAAAGTACGACCAGGCGAAAATCGTGATTCCCTCGTTGTTTACGGCGCAGGATTTTAAATCTGGTTTGTATATTTATGGCGATTACGTATATTACGCAACGCCGACGACGGACAAGAACGTGTCGGGTGAAACGGGCAACAGCCTCGTTGATTTTAAGCGTGTAAAGCTGGACGGTACGGAAGCGCCTATGGGCGGTTATTATCTGCGTAAGCCTGCCTCTACGGTATACCGTTTCGTGCAGGTAGACGGCGTGGACAAAAACAACGATAACGAAGACGACGTATTCTGTTTGTATGAAGACGGCACGACCTTAAAATCGTACAACACGGCGACGGGCGCGGACACGGTTTTGGTAAAAGGTGCGTCCGATTATTTCTATGATACGAATGATTTGACCAACCCCAACGTCTATTACGTAATGGGCGTAACGTACGACGCGGAAAAGGATAACCCGTCTCAGCTTCCGTACAACCAAATCTATTGCGTAGACGCGGCGGCGCAGGTGAAATCCGTTGACGCGGGCAAAGCAAGCTATACGGTTGCATACAGCGACGGTGGCGAAAAGACGTATGATTTCGATGAAAATGCAATGAATCAAAACGCAGGTGCGCGCGGATATAACCTTGGTGATTACACCACGTATCCGTACGTCAACCTTGGTCAGCTCGTTCTGGACGGCGTAGGGTTTATCCATGCGGACGATATGTATACCCATTACAACGAAGAGTTGAAAGAAAATATTACGTCGACAACCGCGAAAGAGGCACAAGGTTACACCTACACCATCAAACGTTATGAAACGAGCGGCGACAACATAGGCTTGTACTTCACGCGTAAGGCGTGCATGGGCACGGAAACCGAAAAAATGTTCTACGTGGAAGAAAGCGAGGCGTTGGCAAGCTGTTGGAACACGGTAAGCGCGAACAACAGCATGGATATTGTAGCGCACAAGGCAACGGATATTCCCGATGCTTCGATTATGGAGATCGGCGAAAAGGACGGCAAGCGTACGTATACGTATATGCACGTGGCAACAGAAACCATAGGCAGCGCGAGCAATACGGTTATCAACAAGGTTACGATAGCGCAGGGCGCAAGCTATGGCGAGCTGACCAAGACTTCTTTCCCGATGACCTTTGACGCGAACGGTGCAACGCTTTGGAAGACGAACGGCGATTATCTGTATTATTACACGAGCGGCACGAAAGGCAAAAACCTTGTCCGTATCAATTACACGGGCGCGGAAGACGATTATAATTCCTTGATTAGCTCGGAAGAATACAAGCCGATGAAAGTTCCTTTCGTGGAATACAACAGCAGCTGGTATCAGCCCGAATTCGTCAGCGTAAACGGCGGGGAATTGTTCCTGTATGCAAACGCGCAGAACTACGGCAAAAATACGCAAAACTATAACTACGTATATGCCGCAAAAATCGGTACGACGGCGGAATTGTCCACGGCTAACGACGAATACAAGGAATACGTCGATTACCGTACGGAATACGAGAGCGGTGAAAATGCAGACAGCGACGTTGTTGACCTTATTAACTACCTGTTCGGCAGCCGTTTGAACGTAACGGAAGAGGCAAAAGCAGAATATATTAAGAAGTTTAACAAAGCAAACAACGACGAAGGCAGCACGGAAGGCGCAGAGTTCTATCAAGCGATTTTGGATAAATTCGACGAAAGCAAAACCGATTATATCAAGTCGGTGGCGGTGTACACGAACAATATCAGCCGTATGACGGACGAAGATGCGGAAAAAATAGCCGAGGCTTGGGACGGTTTGTTGCTCTATCCCGAAGAAGAGGTAAAGGCTGCGGACGAGGGTATGCCGACGTGGGCGGTATTGTTGATTGTAATCGGCGGCGTAATCGTGGTTGCAGCGGCAATCAGCGTGCCCGTTATTCTGCACGTTAAGAAGAAGAAAGCAGCGAAACGCGAGGCAGACGCGATTGTGAACTCGTATAAGCGTCAGCGTATCGATACGACGGACGATAAGACCATCGACGTATATGCAGACGAAAAAGCGGCGGAGGGAACGGAAGAACCCGCAAGCGAAAGCGCGCAAGAGACAGAAGGGCCTGTTTTAGAGGCTGTTAGCGAAGAAACGGAAACGCCCGCGGAGGAAACCGAGGCGGACTCCGACAACGAAGAAAAAACCGAATAATGGTATGAAGACAGCCGTTTCCTAAGGGGAACGGTTGTTTTTTTTAAAAAAGCGAAAAATTTTATAAAAAACTTCAAAAACTATATGAAAAATAGTTTACAAAATTAGTAAATCTTAATATAATATAGCAAAATCAAGGTGTAAACCGATAGATAACGAGGGAAAATCAGAATATGGCGAGATACATTATTTGCCCCAGATGCGAATTAAACTTTATCGACGCGGACGAGCAAGAGTTTTGCGACGTTTGCGTGAAAGAACTTAGCGGCGAACGTACTTTTTCGGATGGGTTCGACGCGGAAGAAAGCATGGAAGAGACGGAACTTTGTCCCGTTTGCGGTGAAAACTATATGGTGCTTGGCGAGAAGATGTGCGAGGAGTGCAAGAAAAAATCGCAGTACGAGGACGAGGTAGTAGACGAGGACGAAGACAAGGAAGACGCGTCGTGGAGAAGTTATATCGACGACGAAGAGGAAGAACTGGACGACCTTGGTATTCCTGATTCCGAATTTGACGAGGAGGAAGAGGAAGAAGAGGAAGAAGAGGAAACGGTGGAAGAAGACGATTTCGAATACGTTTCGGCGGACGATTATTACGGCATGGACGACGATGACGACGATGATGATGACGATGACGACGACATGTTTGATGATGACGACGCCCCCACCCCTAAATCAGGCGCAAAACGCAAGAAAAAGCGTGACGACGACGATTTTTAATAACGAAAATTAATAGAAAACAAGCGGCGTGCCTTACAGGCACGCCGCTTGTTTTGTTGATAAAGATTTTCGACAAATTTTTTGGAAAAGGGGTTGACAAAGGAATAATTGTGTAATATAATAAATACAGAAACTTTTATAAGCCAAAACGCAGTCCCTAGGGACTATTTGTTGTCTTCAACAACAAATAAAAGGTTTATCGGGAAAGCGGTGTGGGA
>JBGVQH010000191.1:0-2634 GCA_045127475.1 Candidatus Scatosoma sp. | reverse complement strand
TAGCGGGTTCACCCTTCGTCGAGGTGCGGCACAGGCGGATTCTTTTGTATAGAACTATCCCCCAAACGGGTTTTCGTTTGGGGGAGTTTTTTATTGAATATGGTTTATTGCACGCGGAGATTTCCGCTTTCCGTATCGACGATAATGCGCACGACGGGAGCCTGCATCTCTTCCTTTCGTTCCTGCAAAAAAAACAGATAGCCGCCCGCTTTCTCTTCGTATTTACGTTCTGTTTGCAAAACGCCTTTTTGACTTTCAAACTCGATAAACGCAGACACGTCCCCCTGCAACTACAACGTAACGTTTCCTTTTCCCGTTTCAATTTCGCTGATGGGACAAACGGGTATTCCCAGATGAATTTCCCCCTCTTTCCCGTTGACTTCCAGGTTATCTGCCATCAGCGAGCCGACACCGATATACCCGCTTTGCGTTTCGATTTCCGCCTTTTGACAGCGGAGGCTCTCCGCTTCAATACAACCCCTATCTGTTTTTACAGACAATCTGCCCGTTTCCAAAACGCCCAAATACACGTTAGCACTGAAAGTATTGATTTCCACCTCTGCACCCTTTGGAATTTCCACCTGCAAATTCTTTTGCGTTTCGTCGATTTTTCCAAGACACCCCGAACGGCAATATTTGACACGCAAAACCCCGTCATTTAAATACGTATGCAGACGTTTTTCTTCCGGCAGTGCATCCCCATCCTCAAAAATAGACGCTTTACCCGAAACGCTTTGTTCAACTTCTACGTTTCCGCCTAACCAATCGATTTCCACGCGCCGCACCGCCGCAGTTTCGCAAACAAAATTTCCCGCCTTATACGCCGCCGCGTTCTCGTAATTGCGAAAATCACGCTCCCTACTCGACTTACAGCCAGCAAAGCATAAGCAAAGCAGGATAACCGCCGTAAAGCAAAAAACACACACCTTTTTCATAGTCTTCCCCCTTACGTCTATTTTTTCAACTTCGGGGATTTTTTATACAAAAAAAGCGGAACTTCCGTTCCGCTTTTTGCTATTTTGCTGTTTACATATCCAAAAGGTCTTGGTAAGCTTTTTGGAATTTTTGTACTGCCTTGTCGTTGTTGAACTGGTTGAGCACCATCGACTGAATTTCAGTCGTAACGTTGCTGACCATCTGGTCTTTCAGCGAATTGTAGAAGAGCTGCGAGAACGAACCTTCCACAGGTTTCTTGCCAGTTTCCTCGTCGCCAACCGCGTCCGTATGATCATAGGTGTACATAACACCGTTTTCGTATTTGAACGAGCAATATACGATATGCCAACCGAATTCGTTTGCAACGACCGCCCATGCGCCAACGCCCTGTTCAACCGCCCATTGCGCCGCCTCTTCAAATTCGGAAACGTAACCGTTGCCGTAAGGAGATACCACGTAACCCATACCCATATTCAAAGAGCCAGGGTCGGTGCTGTAAGCAAACAGGATTTCGTTCACCGCCGACAACGCCTTATAGGACTTACTTGCTGGATTGAAGAAATCACTTGCCGTCGGGTCTTCCCCATTGAAGTCTAATCTACCTTGACGGTAAATGAAACGAGAATAATCTTCTACGATATCGTCGTCCACCCAAACGTAGTCGCCGTTTTCGTCCGTAATCTTGTTACCTTCCGCGTCTTTTGCGATATCTTTCGTGTAATCCTTCGTACTTCTGTAATACTCGTACTTGGTCTTACCGCTGTTCAGATAGTTTTGTTCGGTCAATTCCACAGAGTCAAGACCGCTTTCCGTCTTGATCAAACCAAGCATATCTGCCAAAACGTCGTCGATATCTTTGCCCGTTTTCGTCTTGATTTTTTCAATCTCACCGTCCGTGTTTTTAATCACGTCGCCTTGGAAAGGATATTTCCCTGCGTAGTGTCTAACCTCTTCGTACTGGTCAGCTTTTTCGCCGTCGAAATTATTTTCGAAGAAATAATATTCGTTGCCTACCTCATAGGCATAGTTCGTATGTTCGTCGTCGGTAATCCAAGTCGAACGCTGATCTTCCGCCTCGATTTCTGCCCAGATGTCCGCTCTCTTTAACAGCAAGTCGTTGTTCGTCAAACCCTGTGCCTTATACATATTAAATTCAATTTCCTGCGTAACCGAATAAGGAATCAAAATACTGTAAACGAAACCGAAGTTTTCCGTGCCGTAGAGCAAGAACGAGGAATCGGACACGCTATCCATCGCCGTCTTAAACTCGGACGGTTTGTTTTCATACGCGCGGGTTTGTTCAGCAAGCAAAGCTGCATACTTACCCGAAACGTACGTTGCGTCCATCTTTCTTTCTACTCTTTCTTCCAAATCTTCGTAATATTTATTAATAAACGCTTGCGCCAAGGTCGAAGAAAGCTCTACATAGTAATAATCCAAATGATAGATATCCGAAGAATTTTCTACTTTGCCAGCCGACGTCGAAATCAAACCGTAGCTGTACAACGTGGAAAGCAAGCTGTTGTATGCACTTCTTCTGCTGACCGTCGTCGAACCGTCCTGCTTTTCATAATCGCCGCATTCCGCAAGGCTGTTGCGCCCCGTATAAATTTCGTAGTTGGTTGTATAATAGTCTTCTTTCGCCGTGTTTACACCCGTGGGCAAAGCACGCGCCGCCACATTGGTATCGTGGTTATG
>JBGVQH010000190.1:0-6512 GCA_045127475.1 Candidatus Scatosoma sp. | reverse complement strand
GCTTAATCAGCTGTTCGCCTGCGATTTTCCCGATTGCCGCCTCGTGGATAAGCTCCGCATCGATATCGTTTGCGGAAAGACAGGGCGCAGCCGTTACCGACGCGTTGTCCATAATAATCGCGTCGCATTCGGTATGTCCGTGGCAGGGCGCGTTGCCATTCATAGTGGAAACGAAATTCTGCTTGGAATTTCCAGCCGCCACCGAACGGGACATAATGTCCGCGCGGCAGCCCTCGCCGTTCATATCCACCACAAAATCGGTGTCTGCAATCTGTTCGCCGTGGGTGTACAGTTTTTCTTTGACCACGAAATTTGCACCCGCCGCCATCGTCGCCGTCGTTACGCGTTTGGTGGAATCAATCCCCTTAATTTGGGTCGTTTCCATTTCCATATACGCACCCTCTTCCAGGTGCACCACCGTCTTGGGGTTCATGACGTTTTTACCGTTGCCGTCCCCCGAGCCGTAATGCTTTTCCACGTATTTTACACGCGCGTTTTTACCCACGTAAAAGGTGTGCTCGCCGTCGTGGCGAGAGGTATCGTCCTTGCCGCCTGCATTGTGAATACCGCAACCCGCGACAATCACGACGTCTGCATTTTCGCCGATATGGAAATCGTTATACACAACCTCTTGCAAACCCGCTTTGCTGATGATAACGGGAATATGCATACTCTCGTTTTTTGTGTTGGGTTTGACGTAAATATCAATCCCCGATTTACCGTCCGTTTTGGTAACAATATCAATATTTGCCGTCGTTTTTCTGCCGTGCAATTCTCCGTTGCCGCGGATATTGTACGCCCCTTCGGGGGTGTCGTGCAAATCGGCTATTTTCACCAACAAATCTTTTTCAATCGCGTCCATGACATACCCCCTTATAATTTATCCGTCAATACGCGGCAGGATTCCGCAGCCAAAAGCTTGGGCAAAACGTCGTCCTTTTCGCCCGTGCTTTGCACCTGGCCATCCGCAATCACCACGATACGGTCGGCTATATTCAAAATACGCTCCTGATGGGAAATAATCAAAATACTCCCTTTCGTCTTTTCGTACATATTTTGGAACACCTTAATCAAGCTGTTAAAGCTCCAAAGGTCGATACCCGCCTCGGGCTCGTCAAAAATAGAAAGAGAAGTACCGCGCGCCAAAATCGTAGCAATTTCAATACGTTTTAATTCCCCGCCCGATAAAGAGGCGTTGACCTCGCGGTCGATATAATCGCGCGCACACATACCAACCTCGGAAAGGTAAGCGCAAGCATCCGAAACCTTTAAGGGCTTGCCCGCCGCCATCGTAATCAAATCACGAACGGTAATCCCTTTGAAACGGACGGGCTGCTGAAAGGCGTACGAAACCCCTTTCTTTGCTCGTTCGGTAACGGACAAATCGGTGATATCCTCTCCGTCTAAATAAATTCTGCCTGAGGTGGGTTGCAAAATCCCTGCAATGACCTTAGCAAGCGTGGATTTACCGCCGCCGTTCGGACCTGTGAACGCCACAAACCGCTCGTCCAAGGTCAAATTGATATCTTTCAAAATCTGTTTTTCGCCCCGTTCGTCGTGGACGGTATAACTGATGTTTCTAAGTTCTAACATGTTTTTTTCTCTTCCGAATTTTTTTCTTCTATGTATTTATACCGCATACAAAGCAAAACTAAACGCGTACCGCCGTTATTTCCAGCATACGTCCCCGTTTTCTTGCTTTTCGTATTTAGACTGCGAAAGTTCACGCGTAATTCCGTGCCACGAATAGGTGATTTGCAGCATATTCAGCGCAACCGTTTCGCCTAAATTTACAAATGCCTTGCCCAACCGTTCGGGCGTTTTATAATCGCTGTACATGGTAAGGTTTAGCTTTGCCGCCGTCGTCTTTTGGATAACGCTGATTATCGGATAATCGTTTGCGTCCGTATAGACGACAAAAATGGTTACCTTATCGGGAATTACCGCCGTCGTCCCCGCCTCTTCATTCGCCTCGATACCCGCTAGAATATTCCCGACGGTGATTTTGGTCGTTGCCGTCGCCTTGTCGATATACAACCGTTCGTTTGCCGTCGCATACCACAGCGTGCCGATAGCCGCGTCCTGCCCACCGTTTAAGCGCAACAAACCACTGTACAGATTTACCCGCGCCACCTTGCCGCCCCTAAGCAGGCAAAGCTCGTTGCCCTGCGCAGTAACCGTATCCAAATCAACCGCGAATATCTCCGTCCAGTCCATCGTTTTATCAATGAGATTGCCACCCGATACCACGCCCGTCGTTTCAATCTCTACCGCCGTACCCGCCGTTGTCAGCGTGTTGTCGCCAAGATTTACCGACGGAGCCGTATACGATACGTCCCGTAAGACTACGTCCCCTAAAAAGGTGATTTCCTTGGAGGAAACCAGCTCGGCAATTTCAAAATATCCGCCGAGTAACGAACGGTACGCGCCGTTGATTGCGACCGTGCCCGCGGTATGAGAAATACGGTCAAGCCTTGCTCCTTTCAAGAATATTTCCGCTTTTTGCGCCGTTGCCGCCGTGCGAGGATACAAATAAGCCTCCACAGTTATTCCCTCGCCAGCCAACGCGCAAACGTCTTCAATAGAGCCGTACATAGGCGCGTTGTCCGCCGTATATTTACCCCCTGCCAGCTCGTCGGTGCTTGCCGCGCGCACAGGTGTCAACCCCTCTTTGTCCAAAGAGGGTAAGGCAAACATATAATTGACACTCCAACCGTCCTCGGGTGCAAATTCGTCGTGCGATTGTTTAAAGAGTTCGGGCGCAGTGCCAAACCACTCGCGGGAAAGGGTTTTACTGTCTAAATCGTTCCACGTAGCGTCCACGTTGTACCAGCCGCCGTCAATTTCCACCACGTTCCACGCGTGCCCAAAACTTTCGCCGTTCTGTACAGCAAAGCCCGCTACCGTAATACAAGACAACCCGAACAGTCCGCAAAGATAATCGTACGTTTTAGCATACGTTTCGCAAACCCCCTTGCCGTACTGCGCGCCGCCTGCGATATTATGCGCCCAAATCTCCGTTTCGGGCGTAACACCGTCCTCTTTATACGCATACTGCGTGATATTCGCCACGTAATCGTGCACGGTCAAAGCCCGTTCCACCTTGGTCGTCGTAGTATCTAAATACCCGTCGCAGGTTTGTGCCATATTCTCAATCGCCGTTTGCGCACTCTCGCGCTCACTCGCCTGCGCGTACAGCGGATTGATTAAAAAGCTCAGCCCCGTCGAGCCCAACATCAAGGAATTCTCCCACCAGAAAAATTCAGGGTATTCTATCGAAACAGTACGCCATACGCTGACCGCCTCGTCCCTTGTCAAACCATGCCGGAAAAAGCGCATATCGGCGATTTCATAGCGTCCCTCCGTCGCCGTTACGTTTTTATCTGAGGTATGGAAATTATACGCAACGGTAAACAGCTCCCGATAGAACGCGCACAACCCGTCCCCCTTTTCCAAGGTGGAAAAATATTGATAACCCTCCTTTTCCGCGGGCGATACGGGCGTGAAATCAATCGGCGTTACTCTGCCCAAATCTTCCTTTGTCCCGTCCGCATAGTAGGCGATTTTATGTCCGATATCGTCCGTTTCCGTGCGCAAAAGTTCCTTTTCTGAATCAGGTGCGTCGGGGATAAAGCTGTCCTTTTCTTCGCTTTCCCCGTCCGTTCCACCATTTTCGCTCCCTATTTCCGACGATGAATTGCCACCCAAGGCGTCCTCGTTAGGATTCCATTCGTCCTCGGCATAACTTTTTTGACTGCTGTCTTCGTCCCCGAAAATCGATAGAAGGAGCTCCGAGCAAGAAGAAAGGGCAACCGTACTAAGTACCGCTATTAAACAGCATGCAAAACGAAAAAAATGCTTTTTCATTTCGATATGTACCCCCTCTTTTTGATTTAAAACACGTGCATCAACGCGCCGTGTTGTTTTAACCACTTTCTTTTTTCTTTCCAATCAGGCTGATGTTTTGCCACTTCTGCCCAAAATGCAGCCGAATGGTTTTTGTGCTTGGTGTGCGCAAGCTCGTGCACGACGACGTATTCGATTACGTCCTTGGGTGCGTATAATAAGCGAAAAGAATACCGAATGGCATTGTCGAACGAACACGAGCCCCACTTACTGCGGGCAGAAGATATTGCCACCGATTTGTATTCCACGCCCATATTTTGCGCCATAGCCGCCGTGAGCGAGGAAAAAATCCGCGCCGCGTTTTCTTTCAGCCACTCTACCAGCCTCTTTTCGCTGTTGCGCGCGGGCAAATACAGAACACGCGCAGTTTGGTCGTAGCAGATTTTACTCTCTTCCATCAAAAAAATCTTATGCTTTTCGCCACGCAATAAAAATTCGTATCCATGCAAGTTTTCGGGTGGTAATTCGATACCGCACCCCGCTCTTTCGGCTTTTTTGCGCAAAATCCAAGCCTCTTTTTCTTGCAGAAACGCAAAAATCCGTTCTTCGCCGCATCGATAAGGTGCGCGGACGATTAGCCGATTGTTACAATCGATAGAAATTGCCAGCGTTTTGCGGTTGGAACGGATAATTTCGTCGGGCTGTACCACGTGCGTTTACGCCTCGTAACCCCTGGGGTTACCGCTCTGCCACTTCCATTGCGAGGCACACATTTCTTCAATGCCGAATTTCGCCTCCCATTTCAGTTCTTTCTTCGCCTTATCGGGCGCAGCGTAGCAGGCTGCAATATCGCCGGGACGGCGTTCGCAAATTTTATAGGGCAGCGTCTTTCCGCACGCCTTTTCAAAGGCATGAATCATATCCATAACGCTGTATCCGTGCCCCGTTCCGAGATTGTAAATATGTACCCCCGCGTCGTTGCATTGCTCGATTGCCGCAATATGCCCCAGTGCCAAATCCACTACGTGAATGAAATCGCGTACACCCGTACCGTCGGGGGTGTCGTAATCGTTGCCGAATACGTTGATACAAGCAAGCTTGCCCGTCGCAACCTGCGCCACGAACGGCATCAAATTGTTGGGGATACCCTTGGGATCTTCCCCGATTAAACCGCTCTCGTGCGCGCCTACGGGGTTAAAATAACGGAGCAAAATGATATTCCAGTTATTGTCCGCCTTGTACAAATCCTGCATAATCATTTCCATCATCAGCTTGGTGCTGCCGTAAGGGTTGGTCGTGGAAAGACGGCAATTTTCGTCCAAAGGCAAGCGTTCGGGGTCGCCGTATACGGTCGCCGAGGACGAGAAAATAATCTTTTTCACGTTGTGCTTCTCCATGATTTGGAGCAAAGAAACCGTACCGCTGATGTTGTTTTCGTAATATTTTAAGGGCAAGCGCACGCTTTCGCCCACCGCCTTGAACGCCGCAAAGTGAATGACCGCGTCAAATTGATGCTTTGCAAAAATAGTTTCCATCGCAGCCACGTCGCGAATATCCGCCTCGTAAAAGGTTACCGTTTTACCCGTAATCTTTTGTACGCGGCGCAAGCTCTCAAAGCTAGAATTACTGAAATTGTCCACAACCACTACGTCGTAGTTTTTGTTCAAAAGTTCCAAAACCGTGTGAGAACCGATATAGCCGCAACCACCCGTTACTAAAATCGTTGCCATAATAACACCTCGTTGTTTATTCTTTTTCTTCTTTGCCAAGTTCTTCCATTTCCTCTGCCGTAAGCAAACGGGAACGGATTTTTAATACCTTTTGTTTCGTCGCCTTGACAATCTTGATTTCCAAATCTTCAAAACGAAGAATTTCGCCAATCGTCGGGAGTTGACCGCAAAGTTCCGTTACCCAACCGCCGAGGGTGTTCGACTCGTAATCCTCGTCCGAAACTTCCTTGTCATACAGTTCAAAAAATACCTCGGGCGGGCATTTGCCGTCTACCCAATATTCGTTGTCGGCAATCTGCCCAAAATACACTTCTTCTTCGTCGTGCTCGTCCCAAATTTCACCGACAAGTTCTTCTAAAATATCCTCTAAGGTTACGATACCCACCAAGCCGCCGTACTCGTCCGAAACCGCCGCCATGTGGATTTTTTGTTTTTGTAATTGCTTTAACAGCGTCGAGATACGGGTGTATTCCGTCGTGAACACGATATCTTGCACGAAATGCCCGACGCGCTGTTCGCCTTTTAAGTAGTTGATGTAAAAATCCCGTTCGTGGATAACGCCGATAACGTTGTCAATCGTATCCTTGTACACAGGCAAACGGGAATATCCCGTCTTTTCAAAAAGTGCGCGCACCTCGTCCATGGGCGTATCCTCTTCCACCGCATACACGTCCACGCGTGGTACGAGAATGTCTTCCACCTTTAAATCGTCGAATTCAAGCGCAGAGCGCACCAGCTCCGATTCGTCCTCTTTAAGCGCGCCGCTCTCTTCCGCCTCTTCCACGAGGGTAAGGAGCTCTTCGTCCGTAACCGTATCGTCTTTCTTTAATTTGAAAACTTTTGCAAGCAGGAATTTTAATCCGTCGAAAATTTTACAAATGGGCCACAATATCCAGTAGAAAAACTGCATCAAAGGATAGAACAAAAAGCAGACTT
>JBGVQH010000189.1:0-4716 GCA_045127475.1 Candidatus Scatosoma sp. | reverse complement strand
TATGTTCGCTCGCCTTAATATACTCCGTTTCCAACTGGTCCAGGGAATTGTTGAGCGATTTCTTCAAACTATACACTGCACGTTCGTAATCTTCCTTTTCTTTACCGCCTTCCGTCAAGAAATATTCAAACGTCAATACTTCAGGGTGCGCCTTCAAAAGCTCCGCTTTTTTCGCATCATCTTTTTCCGCCGCTTCCTGCGCCGCCAAAACGTACGCGTCATGACCAGCCAACGTCAAGCCCAACTGCTCGTCCGCCAAATAATCCGCAACAGCGTATTGAATAATAATTTCGCGGTTGATAAGCGTATTCAACAGCATATTGAACGTATATTCATAGCCGTAGCTTTGCACATAAGACGAGCCTTGGCTGAGGAAGTAGGTAATGAGGTCGCGCTTGGAAATTTCCGATTTACCGAGAATTTCGCTAACCGCATTCGCAATCGTTTCGCCGTATCTTTCGTCCTCTTTCAGTGCCGTCGAAATGTCAACCGTCGCAACCTTCTGCTCCAAATCGCGTGCGCTGTCCGTTACGATAAAGTTACAACCCGTAGCCCCTACCGTGAGCGCTAAACCGAGCATCAATGCCGCTGTCTTTTTCAAGTTCTTTTTGTTCATAAAATCTCTCCGATTTTTTATCCTACTTTGTTGGGCGGTATAGCCAAAAGGGCGCAATCTGCCCTTTACAATATATCGTCAGCATTTATTATAACCTATTTTTTTTAAAAACGCAAACGTTTCTTAGTGAAAACTAAACGAAAGTTACGGCAAATTTCAAAAATTTTGTCATTTCCGCCATTAACGTTACGTTTTCTTTGTACCCGAAAAATTCTAAAACGGGGGCTTCGGTCATATTCAAGCGCACGTGTTGCGCATATCTGTCCATCGCCGCCTGTATGCGTTTATCCCCCAACACCTCAATCCCCGAAAATTCAAGCGCTCCAACACCTTTAATCAGGGATATTTTCTTTACGCTAAATTTCGCCGCGTAGCTTTTGAGTGCCGCAATCACCAACAGATTCTCCACCGCACGCGGCAACACCCCGTAGGTATCCGTCAGAGAGGAATACACCCGCTTATAATCGGCAACGGAAGAAATTTCCGCAATCTGTTTATAGCTATCCAGCCTGCCTGCCGACGATTCGATATACTTTTCGGGAATGTATGCATTTACGCGGATATCGAGCTCCGCAACCGTCTGCGTTTCCCCCGTCAGTTCTTCCTTTAATAGCTTGGAATACAGCTCGTACCCCACCTTGTCCATGTGCCCGTGCTGTTCTGCGCCGAGCACGTTCCCCGCGCCGCGAATTTCCAAATCTCGCATAGCAAGTTTATAACCCGAACCCAGCTCGGTAAATTCCATAATCGCCTTTAATCGCGCCGAGGCGTTGTCGCTCATTACCCGTTCCGCCTTGTAGGTGAAATAGGCGTACGCCAAATTAGAGCCTCTGCCCACTCTGCCTTTTAATTGATATAGCTGCGAAATTCCCAGTTTTTCGCTGTCAATGACAATCAGCGTGTTGGCGTTGGGCAAATCGATACCGTTTTCAATAATCGTCGTCGTGATGAGAATATCCGATTTCCCGCCGTAAAAATCCATCACCGCGTTTTCGAGTGTGGTTTTGTCCATTCTGCCATGCGCCACGGATATTTTCGCCTCGGGCAAAATCTGTTTGATACGCGCCGCAAAGGTAAAAATACTTTCCACACGGTTGTACAAAAGAAATACTTGCCCTCCGCGCGAAAGCTCGCGTATGCACGCGTCGCGAATGAGCGTTTCCGTTTCTTCCACCACGTACGTTTGCACGGGCAAGCGTGCAGACGGCGGCGTTTGTATCGTCGATATATCGCGAATCCCCGACAAGGACATATGCAACGTACGCGGTATCGGCGTTGCCGTCATCGTTAAGCAGTCAATATCCTTGCGCATATTTTTGATGCGTTCTTTGTGTTCTACGCCAAAGCGTTGCTCCTCGTCCAAAACGAGCAACCCGAGATTTTTAAATTTTACGTCCCCTGAAAGTAAGCGGTGCGTACCGATTACAAGGTCGATTACCCCCTCTTCCAAGCCCTTTAAAATACGTTCCTGTTCCTTGGGAGTATTAAAGCGGTTCAAGCACGCCACATTCACTCCGAAATCGGAAAACCGCGCGAGGGCGGTATTGAAATGCTGCGAACAAAGCACCGTAGAGGGGCACATAAGCGCCGCCTGCTTACCCGCCAGCACGCAAAGGTATATGGCACGGAAGGCGACTTCCGTTTTGCCAAACCCCACGTCGCCGCAAAGCAACCTGTCCATGACCTTTTGCGAGCACATATCCGCCTTAATTTCCTGCACAGAGCTTGCCTGATCAGGCGTGAGCTCGTGCTGGAACGCGTCCTCAAATTCCTGCATAAAAATTTCATTTTCAGGGAATGGATAGCCGCGGTTTTCCGTGCGTTCCGCATACAGCTGTTTTAAATCGAACGCAAGCCTTTTTAAGGACGCTTTGACACGCGCTTTTACCCGCTCAAAATCCGCGCCGCCGATTTTACTTAAAGTCGGTGCGCTATCCCCTACGTATTTGGAGAGAACGTCCATGCTTTCGGCTGGCACGTACAGCATATCGCCGTCTTTGTAAGCGACTGCGACGTATTCTTTCGTACCGTCCGTCGTTTCAATTTTTTTCATACCGACGGCTTTTCCGATACCGTGCGTTTCGTGCACGACGTAATCGCCCACTTCGGGCGCGGAGAACATATCGCCACGCTTACGACGAATTCGCCGCGTATCGTGCACTTTGGTATACAAATCCCCCGTACCGACAATCGCGAGCTTGCAATCGTGCAAAACCAGACCTTTGTCCAGCTTATCCTCTAAAACGCACACCCCTTTAAATTCTGCAATCGTATCGGGCAATTTTACCGTGGAAAGATATTCCTCGCCCAGCGTCTCGGAAAGCTTTACGGCACGCGCACTATCACCGCAGTAAAGCAACACGCGATACCCACCTTTCGTCCAGTTGGAAATATCCGTCAAAAGGGCGGGCACACCATTAAGGTAACGCGCCGTGGGCGTTGCCGTGAAATTAAACGTACGCAGGGGTTGGAAGAAGAACGGGTTGCCCGTAAACGTCTGCATTGCCACACGTCGGACGCAACTGATTTTATCCAAAAAGCTCTGCTTGTCTATAAATTGTTCCTTAGTAAAATCAAACGCCTCGCCGCCGTCGAACAGCCGACAAAACCGTTCTTCGTGTTCCTTATAAAGAGCGTTGAACTTATCCCAAAGGGTTTTACTTTCGTCGAAAATCAGCACTGTGTTTTCCGGCAGAATCGAGAAGAAGTCGGTGCTGTTTTCAAGCAAGGGCATAAGAAAGGCGTCGTCATCACTTTCGTTTGACAAAATTTCGTCCACAATCTCTCTTGCCCGCGTATACGCCCCCGTCGTTTTGTATTTTTTTAAGCCCTTTTCCAGAGCGGTTTTTATCCGTTCTTTATCCGTTTTCGTAGCGATCACGTCGGTTGCGGAAAGCACCTTGATTTGTTTCAACCCCGCAAGACGATCGCCCGTGGTAATATCGTAGGGCTTAATTTTCTCCACCGTATCCCCGAAAAAATCGACACGCACGGGATTCTCCGCGCCCACGGGATAGATATCCAAAATATCTCCGCGCAAGGCAAACGTGCCCCGACTTTCCACTTCGAACGCACGCGCATACCCCATCTCTACCAAGCGTTTAGGTAGCTCTGTAAACTCGTAATCTTCCCCCTCGGTAAAGGTGATCGAGGGCAAATTTTTAGGGAAAAGTTGGCAAAGAGCCGCTATCTCCGCCGTGATAACCTCTCCCCCTTTTTGCAGGGCGTTAATCCCGTCAATCCTTTTAAACAACGAGTCTTTAGAGAGGGCTTTTCTATGTAACAGTACCTCGTCCTTTGCCGCCAAAACCGTTGTCTTTTTTCCTGACAAAGCGGTGATATTTTCCGCCGCTTTTTGCGCCGCTACACCGTCCGCCGTGATATACACGACAGGATAGGGCGTCAGCCCTGCAAGCAGGTATTTTAAGGAATCTGAAACGCCGAAAACCGCCGTGGGCGTACCACGGCGGAGCTCTTCCGCATATAAGGCGTATTCTTCGCCTATTTGTTCAAGCGTGAAAAAATCGCGTTTCATATGTTAAGAAACCTTAATTATATTTACACATTACTTTTTCGATATCCAAACCGCGTGCAAATTCCGCCGCCGCCTCACCCGCCTTATGGCAGGCGTCTGCAAAAAGCGGATAATCGTCCTTGCGAACGTCGGAGAGCACGTAATTGATGATGGGGATATTCACCGCTTCATCACGGATACCGATACGGATACGGGCAAAATTTTTCAACCCCGTTTCCCCGATAATACTACGCATACCGTTGTGCGTGCCGGCGCTGCCGCCCGCACGAATACGCACCTTGCCTTTAGGCAAATCGTAATCGTCATAAATCACGATGAGATGGTTTTCTTCAATTTTGTATTTTGCCATCAGCTGTTTTACGTCTCTGCCCGAATTGTTCATATACGTCAAAGGGCGGGCAAGGATAACCTTTTCGCCGTTGATTTGCACCTCGGCAACGCTTGCCTCGCATTCTTTTTTCTTGAATTTTGCGCCCAAAACCTCCGCGGCGTCCCCCACGGCGATATACCCCATATTATGAAAGGTTTTTTCGTATTTTTTATCGGGATTTCCCAAGCCTACAAT
>JBGVQH010000188.1:0-7992 GCA_045127475.1 Candidatus Scatosoma sp. | reverse complement strand
GATGTTAAGCAACCCGTTCTCGCTCGTTACGAGCTTGGCTCTATTATGCCGTCTTACCCCGTACTTGTTAAGATTGCCGATTACTTTGACGTATCGACAGATTATCTTCTCGGCAGAACGGATAACCCCGAAGGAAAACTTTACGGACAACCTAAATTAGAGAACTCTGACCGTATGCAAGATTTTATCGAAATGTGTTTTGACCCAAGCACTAACGCGCACGCAAAACTCAAAGAAACCTTAAAGAAAATGCTTGAAGAACAACAAAAATGATTTTAATATGACGTAATGTGTCATATTTAATGTGCTAAAATATAAATAATAGGAGGTAAATCAAATGAAAGCAGTTATATACGCGCGATATTCTTCGGATAGCCAACGTGAAGAATCTATTGAAGGTCAACTTCGTGAGTGTTTGGAATTTGCGAATAAAATCGGTGTGGACGTCGTTGCAAACTACATAGACCGTGCAATGACGGCTACTTCGGATAATCGCCCCGACTTCCAACGTATGATTAAAGATAGTTATAAGCACTGCTTTGATATGATTATCGTTTGGAAATTAGACCGCTTTTCTCGTGATAGATACGACTCTGCTCATTACAAACATATACTTAAAAAGAACGGCGTTAAAGTAGTTTCGGCAAAAGAAAACATTAGCGAAGGTCCTGAAGGTATTATTCTTGAATCTATGCTTGAAGGTATGGCGGAGTATTACTCGGCAGAACTTTCCGTTAAGGTTAAGCGTGGACTTAAAGAAAACGCATTAAAAGCGAAAGTAAACGGCGGACAAATTCCTTTCGGTTACTACATAGACGAAGAACAAAAACACGCCATTGACCAAACGCTTGCTTCTATCGTTGTAGAAGCGTTCACGATGTATGCCGACGGCTATCTTATCAAAGATATTGTAAACCATTTCAACGCAAAAGGAATAACGACAAGGCTTGGCAAGAAAATGTCTTATAATATCGTTCAATATATGCTTACTAACCGCAAGTATATAGGCGAATTTAGATATAACGATATTGTAATTCCCGATGCCGTACCTGCTATCGTTAGCAAAGACTTGTTTGAGCGTGTTCAACGCCGTATGGCACAAAATAAACACGCACCTGCCCGTCATAAAGCGGAAGATGATTACCTTTTAACTACTAAGTTGTTCTGCGGTAAATGTGGCGCGCTTATGGTTGGCGAAGCGGGGACGGGAAGAAAAAAAGAAGTTCATCGCTACTACAAATGTGTAAACGCTAAAAAGCATACTTGTGACAAGAAAACGGTACGTAAATTATGGATTGAAGATTTAGCCGTTCAAAAGGCAATGGATATTCTTCACGACGAAGTTTTAATTGATTATCTTGTGGATAGAATTTTCGACTTGCAAGGCGAAGAAAATCCGCGCTTACCGAGATTGCGCTTACAATTAGAAGATGTTGAAAATCGTATTAAAAACATAATCACGGCGATTGAGCAAGGTATTATCTTCGACTCAACGAAAGATAGACTTGCGGAACTTGAAAAAGAAAAGAACCAACTTGACTTAACGATAATCCAAGAGCAAATTAAAAAGCCCTTCCTTACGAAAGAGCAAATACGCTTTGGAATAGAGAAATTTAAGAAGTTGGATATTTCAACAAAAGAAGGTAAACAAAGGTTAATTGACGGGTTTATCAATGCTATATACCTTTATGACGACAAGATAACCTTTACCTTTAACTACAAGGACGGAACAAAAACAGTATTCCTTTCGGAACTCAACTGCACCCCGTCCGGTTCGGATTTGAAATGCCTTGGGGCACCAAAATCGGGTAATTATGCAAAATAAACGCATAAATGCCCGATTTTTTGCATAATTGATATGTTTATGCGGTCAAAAATTGATTTTTGGGCAAAAACCCCCATTTTTGGCGTCCATTTTGGCGTCCCCACATTTTAATATCCTTTTTCCCTTATAGCAAAAGCGCTCCGAGTATCTTTCTCGAAGAGCTTTTTTGTTATCTTTTTAAAATTCAAATTGTACTAAATCCATTTGATTAATCATGAATTTGTCTGGGAAATGGGTGTAAACTCGTCCGACAAGGCGTTCCGAACTGTCGCCCATCCAAATATCCACAATATCAGGTCTTACGTATTGCACACAGGTCGTTGCAAAGGTATGACGCAAGTATCCAAGCTAAAAAATACTATTCTCAAATACAGTACCCCTCTGCCCACGCCAGCAAAGGGGTACTATTTTGCTTAAACAATAATAAGCTTATAAAATATCCGTTTTTATAATGCCGTTTGCGTATCGTCAGGATCACCTTCTCTTGCGAGCTTATATTCTTGTGACCAATCCAAATCACGATATTTTTCGCCACGAGCATCCGTTTTAATCCACTCCACGAGCATATCAAGCATTTCTTCCGTCCAAGTTGCTCTGTCGATTTGCGCCGTCGTGAATTTTCCCGCTTTAATCATCTCAAAACCAAAGTCGTCCTTTACGTGTGTTTTTGCCGCGCCTTCTACTACTTCTTGTACAAGATGAGAAGGAATAAACAACACGCCGCCACCAGCACCGTAAACGATATCACCAGGCAGTACGGTTGCTTTACCAATACGAGTAATATGATTAAAGTCTTTCATAACGAATTCACGAATAGGGGTAGGGTCTATTCCACGATAATACACCTGTACGTCGGGTACTTGTTTCATCTGCTCTACGTCGCGAATACCGCCCCAAATCACGCCGCCGCCAGTCTTGGTTTTAGCGCGGATTGCAGTCGTTAAATTACCGCCAAGAAAAGTACCTTTGTAAATTTTATCGTACATATCCGCAACGACGACGTCGCCTTCTACAAGACTATCTATTACCCATTGATTGTAATTTCCCTTTCTACCTTCCGACGCCCCTACACCAAACATAACGTCGTGCAAATCGGGACGGGTAGGCACGAATGAGCAAGTAACCGCGCGCCCGATAAGCTTTCTGCCATCGTCGTGAAGTGTTTTTAAATCACCTTCAAATTGCGTTATGTAGCCTTTCAAAAAAATAGGTTTCCATAACTCTTCTAGCGTCATCTTCCGCATTTCGTCTAAATATTTTTGCGGAACTTTCGGTCTGCCGTCCTCAAAGCGTTCGCCCTTCCAGAGGGGTGTCAATGCAAAGATGTCTTCTCTGTTGTTTAATTTAATCATAATATCTCTTCCTTTTTATTATTCTACCGTAATCAAAAACGTAGCGTTTGCCGATAACGGCAATTTGATTTCGCCCGTATATTTGCCCGTGAAAACGGGCTTTAATCGGCCCTCTTCACGCAATAAAGAAATTTGCCGTATATTAGGAATTTTCCCTCCCATTTTTTGGTATAAACGGTACGGGCTGGCGTGTTCTTTGTCAATACACCAAACGGTTGCGGTTTTACCAATTAACTTTTCTTCAAAGTACAGCGTTTCTTCTCTGTCCGCAAGCTCGTCCGTGTAGGTATCCGTTGCGTACGTCAAAAGTACGGCGTACTTTTTCTTTCCCGTCTTCGTAGGCACTACGAAAAGATGGTTGCTATCCTTTTCCGCACGTACCAAAGCCTCTCCTAATTTCGCCGCCAAGACAAAGGCGTTATAAATAGGCTTTCGAATAAAATTCAGAGTGAAAAAATTCCGAAAACCCGAAAAATCTTCCGTCATTTCATGCTGCCCCGAAAGGCAAATCATCAGCTCCTGCATTTTATACCCGCCGTAGATAAAATCGTGGAGCAATCGGGTGTAATACGCGGCGTATTGTTCCGTTTCTCGGAACATCATCTTCGGACATTCCGCACGGTTATAAAATCCGTGTGAGCACGCCCCCCACTCGTCCACGACAATCGGTTTATCGCCAAAACCGTTCTTTTGAACAATCTTCAAGCGTTGGTCGTGCTGTCTTAGAATATCCCTCACGTTAAAACCCGCAGAGCCGTCGTTTAATTTTTCAGGCGACGTACCGTAATAATGCCAAGAAATAAAATCGAGCGGCAGGTTTTTCTCTTTCACACGCTTTAAAAACACGTCAAAAAACGGTAAGCATCCCGCCAAAGCAGGTCCGCCGACGGCAATTTTATCCGTCGCCCGACGCACCCCATGAACAAAGCCCTCGTACATAGAAAAATACCCGTCGACACGTTCCCGCCAGTCGTCCCAAGGCTGAGTGCTCATAAAGAACGTACTCGTATCCGCTTCGTTAAAACAATGGCAATACCACTGCGACACAACCGATTCGCCGTATCTCTCTACGATATGCTTAGTGTATTGATAACAAACTTCCTCCCAAATCTCAGGATTTTTCGGGGGCGAAGTGTTCCACGTTTTCCCCTTATAACGGGTTTTCCCTTTTGCGGCAACCGTTTGACCGTCCGTGCGCTCTGCAATACAATCGGGCATACCCGCGTAAGCCAACAACAACCGATAACCCTTTTCAATTAGATAATCTATACGCAAATCGCTCAGGCGGAAGTCGAAGCACAAATTACCGTTGCCGTCCAAATACACAATATCTTCGAACATTGTGTAAATACGAACGGTGCGACATGCCTTGTCTTCGGCAATTTGATCTAAAATACGCTTGCCCCAAGGGTCTTCTATCGCGTCTGTAGGATGAAAGACGCACCCCTTCCAAAAGCACGTCTGTTTCTTAATTACCTCACGGCATATTTTAATCATTGTTCCTTTATTCCTTCCAACAATCCTTTCAAATATCCTATTGCGAATAATCTGCCTTGCGCGGCATAGCCTGCCACTTGCGTATCTTCTCCCTTCAACGTCGGCACGTGGTCGACGCGAATCGGCACATCAATCCCGAGCCGCGTATACAAACGAAGTAGCCTACCCATATCCAAATCCCCGTTGTCGTGAAAGGTTTCCCTAAATTTTTTCACCGTTCCCGTCGTGTTTCTGAAATGCACGAAGAAAATCTTTTCGGCAAACTCCCGAATCGTTTTTTCCACGTCCGCGCCCATAATATAGAAATTCGCTTGACACATTGTCAGCCCTAACATTTCGCTAGGATAAATCTCGTAAATCGCCTTTTTGATATTCTCCACCGAAATCATAATGCGGGACACGTCGCCAAGCTTGGGCACGGGGGGATCATCAGGATGCAAAGCCAATTTTATTCCACACTTTTCCGCCGTAGGTACGACCGCTTTTAAAAAATATTCGTAATTATCCCAAAGCTGTTGTGCCGTAATCGCCACATCGGCTTTGGGCGAAAAATCGGCGGAATTGTATTCGGTTACCAACGCGCCGCCACGCTCTATAATATCACTTCTCGTACGAAACCAACCAATATGCGCCATCCAGTTAAAGCAAATGCTTTCCATCCCCAAATCACGCATAATAGGCAACATTTTCAAAACCTTTTCAATGCTTTCGTCGCGGAGCGTATCCCCTGCCTTGATATGGTCGTGCACTTCGTTGGGCATAGGCTCTACGATAATCGGTTTTATCCCGTAATCAGTGAAACGTTTATGTACCGTCTGCCAATGGCTCTTATCCGTCAAATCAAAGTCTTTCGTTTCAGGAAGACGAATAACGCCGTGCGTAACGCCGCATTGTTTTGCGTAATCCCACGTTACGTCTTTATCACTTCTAAAATAATCCGTTAAAATCATTACACGCCCCCCAGCGTTAAGAATCCGCCGTCAACAGGAACGGTGATTCCCGTTACAAAATTTGCCCCTTCGCTCAAGAGCCATTTCATGCAACCGAGCAAGTCTTCCGCTTGACCGAACCTGCCCATAGGAGTATGATTTATAACGCTTTGTCCCCTTGCAGTCAAACCGTCTTCCACCGTACCTAAATAATTTTTACTTCTTTCATTGACCATAAACCCAGGCGCAATCGCATTGATACGCACGTTTGCAGGAGCGAAATACGCCGCAAGCGACTGCGTTAAATTAGAAATCGCCGCCTTACTCATTGCGTACGCAAAACAACGCGTTAAAGGACAATACGTGTTCATGGATGCAAAATTGATAACGCTTCCACCGCCCTTTTGAGCCATTTGCTTTGCAAACGCCATCGTGGGCAATACCGTACCCATTATATTGATATCCAGCACGCTTCTAAACGCGTCCATATCAATATCATATAACCCCTTTTGCCCTTCAGGTAAATCGCCTTTGAGTTCACGTTCATCATGCTTCGTGATTGTCGGCATCGCTTTTTGGTTATTACCACCTGCACCGTTGATAAGGAAATCGCAAGCGCCAAAGCGTTCCTTTACCATATCCGCAAGTACGTTGACAGCAGTTTCGTCCGTAACATCGCAGGGGTACACCAAAGTTTCTCCGCCAAATGCTTGAATTTTTTTGTCAACGACGTCTAATTTTTCCTTTGTACGTCCCACTAACACCACTTTTGCGCCTTGCTTTGCCAATTCAATTGCTATCGCAGAGCAAAGCGTTCCGCCTGCACCTGTCACTACCGCTATTTTATTCTTAAACATCATACCATCACCTTTTCGTCTTCTAATATATTTTTTACATTGTTATAACACAAATTAATTGCCAAATCTTTCAAATCATTCAATTCGCAAAGGAGCTCGCCCTTCTCGTACTTTTTCGCTAACCAATCGCACAACACCCTTCTAAAATAATCGTGCCTGACAAAGGAGAGAAAACTTCTTGAATCCGTCGTCATACCGATAAAGTTAGATAATACGCTAAACGTTGCCGTATTTTCGAGCATATCCACCATTCCAAGCTTATGATCACACCACCACCAAGCAGGGCCTTGGGTTATAAGCCCATTGGCATTATCCTTTGCATACGAGCCCGACAACACGGAAATCAACGCATTATCGGCAGGATTTAACGTGAAGAGAAGTATTTTCGGCAACCCATACTCAGTACTTTCTACCGCATCCAAATATCTCGTCAAGGCAGATACGTTTACACTATTTCCGATCCCTGCAAAACCGCCCGCTGGCCCTACGCAGTTTCTTAATCTCGTACTTGTATAACGTTGCGCGCCGATATGTAGTTGCAAAACATAATTGTATTTGGCATATAACGATGCAAGATAAACTAAAATGTACGAGCGTAATCTCTCCTGCTCTTCTTGATTCAATTCTCCAGTCAAAAGAGTCGCAAATCTCTGTTCGTTTTTACCATCGTCTTCATAAAAGGCGAACCCGTTATCCAAGGCGTGATCGGTAAACCGACATCCAACGTTTCTAAACTCTACAAGCCGTTTTTCTATTGCATTCTCAAACGCAAGCAATCCATCAATTTTTATCTGTGTAATTTGTTCAAGCTTTTCTAAAAAGCTTTTCGTCGGTAAAACGATATCGTCACCACGTAACGAAGGCGAAAACCGTTCACTATCCGCAAAACAACTAATATCGTCAATGAGCGATTGACAGGGACAAGCATATTCCACCTGAAACAACTCCAACAGCGAACCTACCGTCACCGTATTGTTTTGCAAATACGAATTACACTGTTCGTAGATTCTTTTCGCATTTTTTACGTTGAGAAATTCTTTCACGCTAAAAATACGCTCTAACTCCATCGCTGACCAATGCGACAAAGGATTGAGTTGAAGTTTTGGCAGGACTTCCGCCCATTTAAAAAATTTCTCTTCTTTAGAGGCATTCCCCGTAATATATTCTTCTGCAACGCCACACATACGCATTGCACGATGTTTATAGGGATCGGGTTTTATCCATAAGTCATACACGTCGTAAAAACGTTTGTTATTCGATATATCTTCAATAGATAAATGATTATGGTAATCAATTATAGGCAACTTCGACACTTCGTCGTATAATTGCTTGGCAATCTTAGTTCCCAACAAAAAATCCGAATTCATGAAAAACTCCTTAATCTAGGTCCGTGTTGTTTACATATACTTTTTTTACTTGACATTTTTACGATTATATTATACAATAACGACATCAAATCGTCAATAAAACAAGAAAAAGTAATCGTATTGTATTTGATGAAAATATATGGTATTCGATTAATAAAGGGAGTT
>JBGVQH010000187.1:0-5382 GCA_045127475.1 Candidatus Scatosoma sp. | reverse complement strand
CTTTTTGGAATATCTGAAAATTATGCGTTTCACGGGGGACGTGTATGCGGTGAAAGAGGGTACACCCGTCTTTCCCGGTGAGCCGATTTTGACGGTGAAAGCCCCTTTAATTCAGGCACAGTTTGCTGAAACGGCACTGCTGAATATCATCAACCACCAAACGCTGATTGCGACGAAATCGTCCAAGATTTGCCGCGCGACCAACGGACAGGGCGTGGTTATGGAATTTGGTTTGCGTCGTGCGCAAGCGCCCGACGCGGGGATTTACGGTGCACGTGCCGCGATTATCGGCGGTTGCTCGTCCACGTCCAACGTAATTGCGGGACAGATGTTCAACGTGCCCGTAGCGGGCACGATGGCGCACAGCTGGGTAATGGATTATCCCACCGAATACGACGCATTCCGCGCATACGCCAACGCATATCCCGATAACTGCTTGTTGCTGGTTGATACCTACGATACCCTGCGCAGCGGCGTGCCCAACGCGATTAAGGTGTTTAAGGAATTACAGGCGGAGGGGCACAAGCCCAAGGGCATACGCCTCGACAGCGGAGACCTTGCCTATCTTTCCAAAAAAGCGCGTAAAATGATGGACGAAGCGGGTTTCCCAGACGCGATTATCTGTGTTTCGGGAGATTTGGACGAGCGTTCTATCAATTCGCTGTTACAACAGGGCGCAAAAATCGATTCGTGGGGGGTTGGTACGCGGTTGATTACGTCGGAAGACCTGCCTGCGCTGGGCGGTGTATATAAGTTGGCGGCGGTTATCGATAAGGACGGTAAGGTAACCCCGAAAATTAAATTATCGGACAATACCGCCAAAATCACCAACCCTGCGTTTAAGGGACTGTACCGTCTGTTCGACAAGGACAACGGCATGGCGATTGCAGACCTCATTACGCTGCGCGATGAAGTGGTAAACGACGATAAGCCGCTTACGTTATTCCACCCCGTCGAAACGTGGAAGGAGCACGAAGTGGACAATTTCCACGCCGTACCCTTGCAGGAAACGATTGTAAAGGACGGTAAGCTGGTATACGAGTTCCCGACGTTGATGGAAATTCAGGCGTACTCGAAAGGGGAGCTTGCGAAATTCTGGGAAGAATATTTGCGTTTGGACGTACCGCAGTTGTACAAGGTGGACTTGTCGAAAAAGCTGCATGCGCTGAAAATCGACATGATTGGCAATATTCGTAAGAATGCGGCGGAAAAAAATAAAAGGAATTAAGGGCAATGAAAAAGAAAGATTTGCTTGCAAATAAGAGTGTAGAGGAATTGAAAAAGGAGCGCGACCGTTTGAAAGCTTGGCGTTCGGTATTGTGGGGCTTTGTACTGTTTGTGCTGCTCATATTTGCCGACCAGTTTACCAAGCTTGCGGCGGACGAATATTTCGGTAAAAAGGGCAACGCTCCGATAGCGGTAATCCCTGGTTGGATTTATTTGGAAATTACCTATAACCGCGGTATTGCGTACGGCTCGCTGGGCAGCGCGGCGGAATGGTTAAAAATCGCCGTCGTCGTAGGCACGGGGTTGTTGATGTTACTTTTTTCGGTGTTTTACGTGCGCATGGACACCCGCCGCAGCTTTTTACGTCTTGCGATTATTTTCATTGTGGCGGGCGGTATCGGCAATTTGATCGACCGCATACAGTACAGAGTATGGGAAACGGACGCGCTTTACGGTGTGCGCGATATGGTAAATTTGCAGCGTTTCGGGTTTGCCGTGTGCAATCTTGCGGATTTCTTTATTACGGGCGGCGCGGTGATGTTGGTTTTGGCGTTGCTGTTCTTTGATAGGGACGCGCTCTTCCCCACGGGCAAAAAATACAAAGCGCTTGCGTGGGAGCAGGATAACAAAAAAAATGAGCTGGTGGCGGTAAAGGGTAACCGCGCGGCTGAGGATTACGAGCCGAAAACGGACGAAACGGACAACGAATAACGAACGGCGATAGGCGGCAGACAGTATGGAAAAACAATTATACGTTGCGGAAGAACCGTGTAAGCGTTTGGACGTGTTTTTAAGCGAACAGCTGGAAGACGTTACTCGTTCCCGTATCAAAAAATTGATTGAGGACGGGCAGGTTTGTATCGGCGGTAAAATCACAAAAAAGGCAGGCGCGGAAATCCGTGTAGGGGACGAGGTGTGTATCGAAATTCCCGACGCGGTGGAATACACCGTGCAACCTGAAAATATCCCGATAGAAATTGTGTACGAGGATAAGGATTTTGCGGTGGTGAATAAGCCCAAGGGAATGACCGTGCACGTAGGAAACGGCGTGGAGAGCGGAACGCTGGTTAACGCGCTCTTATATGCGCTGGATAGCCTCAGCGGTATTGGCGGCGTATTGCGCCCAGGGATTGTGCACCGTATCGATAAGGATACGACAGGGCTTTTAGTAGTGGCAAAAAATGACAAGGCGCACGTTTCTTTGGCGGGACAGATCGCCCAAAAAACTTGCCGCAGAACGTATTTTGCACTCTTAGAGGGAAATTTGAAAACGGATAGCGGCAGGGTAGTAACGGATATCGGCAGACATCCGACCGATCGGCTGAAAATGGCGGTATTGCCCGACGGAAAGGGCAAAATAGCGGTAACCGATTACGAGGTCGTGGCGCGCTTTGGAACGGAATTCACCCTTTGTAAATTCGATTTGCAGACAGGCAGAACTCACCAAATCCGCGTGCATGCCAAGCATTTAGGACACCCCGTTGCGGGCGACCCCGTATACGGATTTAAGAAACAAAAAATCAAGGCAGACGGACAGCTGCTGCACGCTTGGCGGTTGCAGCTCACCCATCCGACGACAGGGGAAGAAATGGCGTTTACCGCACCCCTGCCCCTTGATTTTTCGGAAATCTTGCAAAAATTATGTAGACAGTACGGCGTGGATTTGGATGAGTTGATATGTTAAAGATTACCAAAGTAAAACGGAATAGTATCGCCAAGGAGCTGGGTTTAGAGGTCGGCGACGAGATTGTCGCCTTTGACGGACACCCTTGCGAGGACGAGCTGGATTATCTGTATTATTGCGAGACGGAACGCTTTTCTATGACGGTACGGGATAAACGCGGCAAGGGCGAAACGATTGTCGAGGTGGAAAAGGACGAGGGCGAGGCGTTAGGTATTGAATTTGAAAAGAACACCGCCATTCGTACCTGTCATAACCGTTGCGTATTCTGTTTTGTCGATCAAATGCCAAAGGGTATGCGCGAAAGCCTGTACGTGAAAGACGACGACTACGGCATGAGCTTTTCGTGTGGGAATTTCGTAACGCTTACCAACCTTTCGGACGAGGGGTTGGAACGGATTATCCGTTTAAAACTTTCCCCTTTGTACCTGTCCGTGCATACCATGAACCCCGATTTGCGCATAAAATTATTGCGCAATCGTTTTGCGGGGAAAATCGTGGAGCAAATTGACAAGCTAATAAAGGGGGGTATCGAGCTGCATTGTCAGGCGGTGCTCGTGCCTGGTGAAAACGACGGGGAAGAGCTGGCGTATACGGCAAGGAAATTGTTTCAATATTATCCCACCGTGCGTGATTTGGCTTGCGTGCCGACGGGGATAACCAAATACCGTGACGGGCTGTACCCGATTGCGGACGTGGACAAAGCGTACAGCGAAAAGCTGTTAGACCTCGTTGATAGTTTAAACGCAGAGTTTGGCGTGAACTTTTTGTTGCCCGCGGACGAGTATTTCGTCAAGGCGGAACGCCCGTTCAAGGCAGCGGCGTTCTACGGAGAGTTTGAACAAATTGAAAACGGAATTGGCATGACGAGCAAGTTTGAGGCGGAGGTGCTTGCGGCGTTGGCTGCGTTGGATACTGAAGAGGACGGCAAACGCAAGGGCAAAAAACGCTCGGTGATTATCAGCGGCGTCAGCGCGGCGAAAACAAATAAGAAACTTGTCAAACTTTGCGAAGAAAAAATAGACGGATTGCAAGCGGTTGTGTTGCCCGTGAAAAACGAATTTTTCGGGGAAACGGTAACGTGTACGGGTTTATTGACGGGAAAAGATATTTTGCATGCTTTGGAAGATTACCGCCTTGGCGGCGGAACGTTTGACGAAGTGATACTCGCAGGAAACACGATGAAAGAATTTGAGGACGTGTTTTTATGCGGCATGACGTTAAAGGAATTAAAGAAAAAATTAGGATTTGAAAATATTCGTGTGAACCGCGGCGGCGGTTACGGGTTCGTCGAGATTTTATCGACGGACGAATCGTGAGGAGGTGATAGTATGGCAAATCCCTTGATTGCATTGGTCGGCAGACCGAACGTGGGGAAGAGTACCTTTTTTAATAAGGTGGCAGGGCGGAAAATTTCCATTACGGAGGACCGTCCCGGGGTTACGCGGGACAGACTGTATACAGACGCAAGCAGGCGTGGCAAGCATTTTACGATGGTGGACACGGGCGGTATCGAGCTTAAGTCCGAAGATATTATGTGGAAAGAGATTGCCAAACAAGCGGACGTGGCGATTGAAACGGCGGACGTGATTTTGTTTTTCACGGACGGCAGAGAGGGCTTACACCCCTCCGATTACGACGTGGCGGATATTCTGCGTCGCAGTAAAAAGCCCGTTATTTTGGTCGTGAACAAAATCGATAACTATTCCCCTGATCAGGTGTATGAGTTTTATTCGTTGGGTTTGGGCGAGCCGTTTGCGATTTCTGCGGAACATTCGCAGGGGATCGGCGACGTTTTGGACGAGGCGATTTCCTATTTCCCCGACGTTACGATAGAGCCCATTCCGTCTTTGAAAATTGCGGTAGTGGGTAAGCCCAACGCAGGGAAATCGAGCTTAGTAAACAAGATTTTAGGTAGCGAGCGCAGTATTGTAACGCCGATGGCGGGCACGACGCGGGATGCAATCGACACGCTGTTTTACCGTGGGGACAAGGCGTATACCATTATTGACACGGCGGGTATCCGCAAGAAAAAGAACGTGGACGACGACGTGGAATATTACAGCAACATGCGTGCTTTTGACGCGGTACGCCGCAGCGACGTGTGCCTTTTGGTGGTGGACAGCGCGGAAGGGCTGACCGAACAGGACGTGAAAATTATCGGCTACGTACACGAGCAGGGTAAGCCGTCCGTGATTGTTATGAACAAGTGGGATTTGGTCGAAAAGGATACCCATACCGTCAATAAATTTGAAGAAAAGCTGAAAGAAGATTTGAAGTTTATGGATTATTTTAAATCCATTTATATTTCGGCAAAGACGGGGCAGCGTGTGGAAAAAATGCTTGCCGCTGTGGACGAAGTGTATCGTAACGCGTCGTTTAGAGTGCCTACGGGGGAACTCAACGACCTTATCGGGGACGCGGTGCGCTTGCAAGAACCGCCCTCCTATCAAGGCAGACGTATGCGCGTATTC
>JBGVQH010000186.1:0-17392 GCA_045127475.1 Candidatus Scatosoma sp. | reverse complement strand
CGCTTGCAGGATAGCTTTTAAGGGGGACGGGTATGATTTTCGAGATTGAAAATTACGTCGGGCTGAAAAGCGCGGTGGAAGAACTGTGTGATTTTCTTGCCCTGAACAAGGTCGAAGAGGAACGCATTTTCGACAGCAAGCTGGTCGTGTACGAACTGCTCGGCAACGTCTTAAAGCATTCGGGCGGGAGTGCCAAGCTGGCAATGGAGCTCATGCAAGAGTACGTTGAGGTAAAGGTGTTGGCAGAAAAAATATTTTGTCCGCCTGAAAGGGGCACGTGCGCCGAGGTGTTTTCTGAACACGGCAGGGGGCTGTTCTTGGTGGACAGCGTATCGCAGGAACGGACGTTTACGTCGGATGGCGGAATTTTGGTGCGGATTAAGATAAAATAAAAGACGGATTGTTTTTTACGGCAACCGTCTTTTTTGTATAAAAAACAGCCGACCGTATCGGTCGGCTGTTTGCTTGTTTTTATTCTTGAGGACATTCTGCCTGCGGATATTCTACGCACATATGGTTGTACATCTTTGCAAGCAGTTCGTCGGGAATATCGTCCCTGTATTCGCCAAGCGTAATGAAGACCATCTCAAAGAAATCTCGGTTATTGCCGCCGATCTGGTAGGCGGGGATTTCGGGCATTACGTCTTTCAGCTTTAATACGTATAAGGACGCAAACTGATTTCTTTCGGCAACGCTCAGCGTAGCGATAAAACTATCGATTTGCTTGCCAGCGAAGTAGTCTTCCATGGCTACAGGAGTAGCCATCGTGGATTTTGCCGTCGCTACGGGTGCGGTTGCTGCGGGTACTGCCGTAGGGGCAGGAGCGGCTTTTGCCGTAGGAGCAGGAGCAGCTTTTGCCGTAGGCGCAGGTGCGGCTTTTGCCGTAGGAGCAGGAGCAGCTTTTGCCGTAGGGGCAGGAGCGGACTTTGCCGTAGGAGCTGGTGCGGTTTCTTCTTCAAGGTGTGCCGCGTCGTGCTGGTCTTTCTTTTTTGCGGCCCTAATGCCCACGAAAGTAAGCACGAACAGTGCCAACGAAATGACGGCGGCAATGGTGCTGAACGTCAAGAGAGCATAGTCTGTAACGGGGGAGCTGACCGAAAGAAGAATCAGAGCAACGGAACCCGCCAGTTCCACAATCGAGCTGATGAAATCGATAGAGAAAGCTCTTTGTCTAGAGGCACGGAAAGATGCTAAAATGACGTTTACAATCGTAAGCGCAAGCGCAATAATCAGGGCGATTTTATAAATCGCGGATTTTGCAAGTAATTTGCGGATAAGTTCATAATCGAATGTGATTGCAAGGAAAAGACAAATGGTAAAACCTAAGGTCAGCAAGAAACGAACGCTGTTAAGAATACACAACTGTTTGCCGAGTTTTACGAACATGATAGCGACGTAGGCAAGCGTACCGATAGCAGCCAGAGCAATCGCGCTTACGTCGAAGATAATCTTCATGGGAAGATAACAGGAAATCGATACGACGGCTATCATGTACAAAGCCGCGCCCCACGTATAAATCAAAGCCGAAAGAAATAAAAGGAATTCTGCTTTTCTACCCAAAATCACCGCAATAACGGCGAATACGAATGCTACGGCAAGCGCAATAGCGAGCACATAGGGTACCAGCCCGCCTGCAAGTCCAAGAACCCCTTTCGGGTTGGTAAACAGGGGGATAAAGCCCATAAATTTGTAAGGCGCATCGGGGATAAGTTCAAAGAGTTCGTAGAGTTTCTTCTCGGCGGTCATTAAACCGATGGGGGTGCTTGCGAAAATTGTGTAGGGCAGGAAAAATGCCGCAACGCAAGCAATCGCAACCACCGCAGCGATGGCGCGATAAGAAAGGGATTGCCATTTTTTTATGGAAGTATTGTTTTGAATGGCGTTCATATCAACATCTCCTAATTTTTTACCGTATTTCTACGTGTGCGCGTGTGTGCGCATACATATTTTAAAATATAATTTTGAATATTATAACACTTTTCCCCTTTTCTGTCAATAGGAAAAAATTTTTTTTCGGAGCTGAATAAAAAAAAGAAAAAAATAATTCTTTTTTTACGGCAAATCTCGCGAAAAAAAGCGGAAATTGCATGAAATTTTAGCAAAAAGCCTTGAAAAAAATCTCACTTTGCGGTATAATGGTTTTACGTGTAATGAAGTTCCAAGGCGATGGGAGAATTCTATGAACGAATTAACAAGGATCGCAAAACAGATTTCGGAAAAGCTGGGCTTGACCTTTTCTTATTATCCTGAAAACATAAAACCGACGTCGGGTGCGGTTTGCGACAGGCAATTTGAGGGTGTTATCGACGACGGTAGCAATACCTTTTTTCGCTTTTTGTTTAACAGCGTCGGGTATATCGGCGTATTAGCGGGCGCGGGGGACGTAGAGCGCAATTATGCCGCGTTGTTACCCTCGTATATCGAAAGCTTTATGGAAAAAGAGGCGGAAATCTCCAAAACCGAGCATTTAAAACGCATTTTGCGGGGGGAATGTTCCTCAATGGGCATATACAAATATGCGACGAAATATTCTGTACGCGGTGCGGCGTGCTTTACGGTGGTGTTGCGGGTACCAAAAATGATGGACGAAACCTTGGCCTTGTTGGAACAATACGGCGGCAACAGCTTGGATACCGCTGTGCAAATGAATGCACAGACCTGTGTGCTGGTGCGGTTTGTGGATGATGACGGAGATGATACCTATCGCGCATCGGTGGATTATGCGGAGTTTTTGGCGCAATCCTTGAAAGAGGAATTAGGCTTAGACGTGGCGGTAGGCGTAGGGCCGACCGTGCGAGAATTGAAGGATACGGCGCTCTCGTACGCGCAGGCGGAAAACACGTTGCGCTATGCGGACGTATTCGATTTTCCCGGTAACGTACATTCTTATCGGGAGTGCATTTTAATCAAAATGATTGAGGACGTACCCGAAACAAAGCTTGCCGAATACTTTTCGCAGATTACTGACGAGCGGTTTAAAGAAGTATTTGAAGATGAAGAAATGCTGGAAACGGCGGAGGCGTTTTTGCAGAGCAGCTTAAACGTGAGTGAGACTTCCCGTAACTTGTATATGCACAGAAACACGCTGTTATACCGTTTGGATAAGATTGAGAAAGCGACGGGGCTGAATATCCGTTTGTTTTCCGATGCGGTCTCTTTCCGTGTATTGACGGTGTTGCATAAATTGCTGAAAAAATAAGACCGTCCGTCGAACGAAACCAAGGTTCGGCGGATTATTTTTATCCCAAATGGGACATAGTATAATCGTGGCAGGAGTAAGTGATGGACGAGAATAAGAATAAGGATTTGGATACGGGCGACGGATTTTTTGACGATATTCCCACAAATGCGGAAGGTGCAGGGGATATGGGCGACGGTTTTTTTGACGATATTCCCAACGGGCAGGCGCAAAATTCCTATAATCAAGAGAGAAAAGAGTGCTCGCAATACGTGCCCACCCAAACGCGTTCACGCAAAAGTAAGGGAAAACTGATTGGGAAAATTATCGGGACGGTCGCTTTGGCGGCGTTCGTGTTTTTCAGCGGGATGCTGACTACGTGGTTGTGCTTGGACGATGGCATACGTACTTTGATTAAAATCAAAAGGACGATTGATAAGGAATACTATCAGGACGTGTCCGACGACGAATTTTACCGTGTATTGTTTTCGGCAATCAACGACGACTTGCTCGACCCCTATTCTGAGTATATGACGGGGGAGGAATACCGCGCGCTAGAACAAAGCTTGGCAGGCAGACACAGCGGAATCGGCGTGGTGTTTTCTGTTGCAGGCGAGGATGCCGAAACGCAGATTAAGGTGCACCGCGTGGTGGAAAATTCCCCTGCGGAGCAGGCGGGCTTGCAGATCGGCGATCGAATTATCGGGTTTGGAAAAAGCGAAACGGAACTGACGTACAGCGTGGATTTTGACAGGGGATTTAAGCCTTTCTTGGAAACGTTGGCGGAGAGTGAACCCTTTTATCTTGCCGTGCAACGGGGGGATTCGCAAAAGCTGGTAGAGATAAGTAAAGAATTTTACGTGGAGAGCTACGTTTCCTATCGCACAAACAAAACCTCGTATCACTTTACGGGGGCAAATGCGCTAACTTATACGGAAAAAGGTCAAGCTTTGACCTGTCTTTCGGACGATACGGCATATATCAAGCTTTCGCAGTTCACAGGCAATGCCGTTGCGGGATTTGACCGTGTAATGGCGCAGTTCAAAGAGGACGGCATGAAAAATTTGGTGCTGGATTTGCGGGAAAACGGCGGTGGCTATTTGGATTACGTGCAATATATTTCCAAGTATTTTTGCAAGAACGCTACGGCAAAAGCGCCGTTGATGACGGTTGCGGATTACGGGGAGAAAAAAGAATATTATTCCGCGGCGGGCAACGTATATAACGAATATTTTGCGGAGGATAGCCGTATTGTGGTGCTTGCGGATAGTGGTACGGCGTCGGCGTCCGAGTGTTTAATCGGTTGCATGATCGATTACGGAACGATTGGCTATACGGATATTTGCCTTTCTACGCGGAACGGAGAGGCGAAAACCTACGGCAAAGGGATTATGCAAACGACCTTTTATTTGGACGCGTCCAAAAAGGACTTTTTAAAATTGACAACAGCGGAATTAAAATGGCCTGTTTCGGGAAAATCCATACATGGTAGAGGGGTATTGCCCGAGGACGGCGCGTTGACGGTGGAAGAAAATCTCAACCTTGAAAAAGAGCTGGAAAACGCAATCAAAATCCTGTTTTCTTAATTAAAAAAAGGCATAGCAAAAGCGCATACCGAAAGGGGTATGCGCTTTCACATTTATTATGGAGGTGTTTCTTTGGGAAACGGATAGGCTTGATTTGTAGGCTTATTATACAAGGCGATTGCGAAAGCGGCGTTGTAGAATTGTGAAAATTTGCTGAAAAAAGCCTTGACAATATATATTTGCTATGATACAATGAAAAAAAATGGAGGCAACTATGACGAATATTAAACAAATGAAGAAAAAGGAAATGATTCTTGCGGCATTGGTTGTGCTGGCTGTCTTGTTTAGCTTTTTGTCTTTGGCTTTTTACATATTTAAGCTTACGGACGACACGCAATCCCTTTTGGATATGGTTGGGTACGGCTCTCTGAGTGGTATGGTGAATCTGAATGGATTTGATTTTATTAATAAAATTGATTCCACAACTGGCGTTTATAAAACGTATGCAGTATTTGATATTGTCGTCTTGATTTTAAGTATTGCTATGATGATAGCCTTTGTTTATACCTTTCTTACGAAAGATGAGGCAGGAAGAAAAAAAGTGTATAAATCGCTCTTGATTTTAGCGATAACGATTTCGGTATATACGTTGATAGAAGGATTACACCTTTCCTCGAAACAGGATAAAGCGTTTTGGGAAGGTGTTGGCGAAGATGCGGATACAGTCAAGGCTATGGGAGATTTTGGCATAATTACGGCAAGTTATTGGCCGTTGATTATAACGGCGGTAATCGCAGGGGCATACCTGTTGGTGCTCTACAAAATGCCTGAAACGGCGCAAACGGCAGAAGTTTGCCAAGCGCCTGTAGAGGATTGTTTAACAGAGGAGGAATCTTCGCAAAACGAAACGCAAAACGAAGTTGCGTTGTCGGAAGAAAATAAGGTGGAATTGCTCCGTAAATGGAAAGAACTTTTAGACGACGGCGTGATTACGCAGGAAGAATACGAAGGAAAAAAGCAAAGTTTTTTGAAATAAATAATAGATAGACGAAAAACCCCGACGGTATATGCCGTCGGGGTTGTTTTATACAGAAAACTTATTTCGTTTTTGCAATCGATGCCAATGCTTTTTCCACAACGTTTTCAACGGTGAAACCAAAGTGGGGGAACAATACGCCCGCAGGTGCAGATGCGCCAAAACCCGTCATGCATACCGTTTCGCCGCAATCGCCTGCGTATTTGTACCAGCTGTAAGGGCAAGCCGCCTCAACGCAAACTCTTGCTTTTACGTTTGCAGGGATTACGCTGTTTTTGTATTCCGCACTCTGCTTTTCAAATTCTTCAAAGCAGGGCATAGAGATTACGCGTGCCTTTACACCTTTTTCTGCCAAAGCCGCTTTTGCCTTTACGCAAAGGTCTATTTCCGAACCCGTACCCATAAGCAGTACGTCGGGCGTGCCGTCGCAATCTTCCAAAACGTAGCCGCCTTTCAGCGCAGCTTTGCCGCTGTTTGCGTATTGAGGCAGGTTCTGGCGGGAGAGCACGAGAACGGTGGGTTCGTTACCCGAAAGTGCCGATACCCAAGCCGCCGCCGTTTGCTTGCCGTCTGGTGGACGGTATACTTTAAAGCCAGGGATGGAACGGAGCATAATCAGCTGTTCGATAGGCTGGTGGGTAGGGCCGTCCTCGCCGACGCCGATGGAATCGTGTGTCATGATATAGGTAACGGGCAATTTCATCAGTGCAGACAAACGCATAGCGGGTTTGCAATAATCGGAGAACACGAAGAACGTCGCGCAGTACGCCTGAATGCCGCCGTGGAGCTGCATACCGTTTGCCATTGCCGCCATCGCGTGTTCACGGATACCATAGTGCATATTTCTGCCTGCGTAATTTTCCGCGGAGAACGTGCCGTATTTAATATCGTCGGTGTCTTTCATTTCGGAAAGGTTGGAAGGACCAAGGTCAGCCGAACCGCCCATAAGCTGGGGCATCAACGCCGCCAACTGATTGAGAACCTTTGCCGACGTTTGACGGGTAGCCATCGGCTTTTCAAAATCGTACAAGCCCTCTACGCTGTCAAAATCGGGCTTTTCGCCTGCCATTGCCTTTTTGTAATCCGCTGCAAGCTCGGGATATGCCTTTTCGTACGCCGCGAACAATTCGTTCCAAGCCGTTTGTGCGTCTGCGCCTGCGTTTGCCGCAACCGCGCAGTGGTCAAAGACTTCTTGAGGACATTCAAAAGGAGGGTAATTCCAGCCAAGCGTTTCTTTGGATTTAGCAAGGTTGTCCGCACCGAGGGGAGCACCGTGGCATTTTGCCGAGCCTTCGAGGGGCGAGCCGTAACCGATATGGGTTTTACAGATGATGACGGAGGGTTTGTCTGTGCAAGCTTTTGCCGCGTTGATTGCGTTTGCAAGGGCGTCTACGTCGTCGGGGCTTGCTACGAAATCCACGTGCAGTACCTGCCAGTTTTGCGCCTTGAAACGGCCCTCTACGTCTTCGCGGAAAGTAACGTCGGTGTCGCCCTCAATGGTGATGTCGTTATCGTCGTACAGGAGAATGAGCTTGCCCAAATTGTTTGCGCCTGCAAACGAACAAGCCTCGTAAGAGATACCCTCTTCCAAGCAACCGTCGCCGCAGATTGCATAGGTGTAGTGGTCTACGACAGGGAAGTCGGGCTTGTTATATTTTGCCGCAAGGTGCGCCTCTGCAAGTGCCATACCTACCGCGTTTGCGATACCCTGACCAAGAGGACCCGTCGTGGTTTCTACGCCGTACGTGTGACCGTATTCGGGGTGACCGGGGGTTTTCGAACCGAGCTGACGGAAATTCATCAAATCGTCTTTTGTGATTCCCATGCCGTAGAGGTGGAACAGAGTGTAGTTGAGCGCAGAGCCGTGGCCAGCGGAAAGAATAAAGCGGTCGCGGTTATCCCAAGCCATGTCTTTGGGATTAATTTTCAGGAATTTCTGGAAAAGGGTGTACGCGATCGGCGCGCAGCCCATGGGCAGACCGGGGTGGCCGGATTTTGCCTTTTCAATAGCTTCCGCAGACAGGATTCTGATTGCGTTGATGGTAGTTTTCTGTACGTCCATGTTAGTTCTCCTATTGATATGTTTTCAATTTTTTTCGTGTTTGAGTATACGGCTTGTCGCCGCGAACAATTAGTTAATCGCCTTTTCCAGAGGGGAAAGGTCAAGAAAATCGTAGTTTTTGAGGAAAGAATACAAATCCGCGGCAATCTTTTTGCAACCGCCGATTTCGTCGCTTTCCACGTTGATAGGCAAAATCGGGTCGTGCAAGCTCATGCGAACGAGTGTCCAGCCGTTGCCGTTTTCCTTGTCATAACGCACTCTGCAACCCTCGTGGTTATCGGGGGCGGGAGAGGCGTGTGCGTGCGCGCTTGCGTACACCTTAAAATCTTCCAACATAGAAAGCCCAAGCGTTTTAAAATCGCACCCGTCTTGAAAACGCAGACGGATTTCCTGTGCCTCTTTCGGCATTTCGAGGTCGGCAATCAAATCGGAAAGGTCTTTGTGTTCTTTCGCCGCTTTGGCAAGAGCAATCAAAAGCCGTGTAATCAAATACGCGCCGTCGTCCAAGAAATAATTTTCTTTTAATGCGGCGTGCCCGCTCGTTTCAATCGCAAGAGGGGTGTATTCGCCCGCCTCGTTGAGCCGTATCGCCTCGTTGATAACGTTTTTATAGCCGCGCTTAAAGCGGTGATGTCTGCCGCCCTTTGCCACGATAAATTTCGCCAAACCGTCGCTGGTTACCGAGTCCGTAACAATCGTACCTTTTTTCTCTGCAAGCAAAATTGCGGAGATGAGTGCAATCAAACGGTTGCGGTTGATTTCCGAACCGTCCTTGTCCACTGCGCCCGCGCGGTCAACGTCCGTATCGAAAATGATACCGAAATCTGCTTTTGCCGCTTTTACTGCGTTGCATACCGATTCCATCGCCTCTTTGTTTTCGGGGTTAGGGATATGATTGGGGAATGTGCCGTCGGGGTCTAAAAATTGCGAACCCGTCGTATCCGCGCCCAAAGGCACAAGCACCTTGTCCGCGTAAAAACCGCCCGCGCCATTGCCCGCGTCTACCAAGATACGCTTGCCTTTCAAAGGCTCGTTTTCTCCGCAAGCCTTACGGACGATATCGACGAGCGATTGTGCGTACTCGTTAAGATAAGAGCAGGTAACGACCTTACCCGTTGTTTGTTCAGGTAAAGAAAGTGTTGCCGCCATCGTCAAAATTTCCTTAATATCGCTGCCCTCTAAACCGCCGTTTTCCGAAAAGAATTTCAAGCCGTTGCGGTTAAAAGGCAGATGGCTTGCCGTAATCATCAGCGAGCCGTCGGGGCGTTCGTCTTTGGAAAGGCGTTCGTCTTTTAACAGCATAAACATAGACGGTGTCGTAGACAAGCCCGTAACCAACGCGTCGTGACCGAGCGAAGTAATCCCTTTCACCGCTCCCTCGCAAAGGGCGGGGGCGGAAATACGGCTGTCGTGCCCGACGGCAACGAGTAATTTTTTCTTGCCCGTCTTTTTAGCCAGCCATTTACAAAACGCCGCCACGATATATTTCGCCGCCTCGGAGGTGAGGGTAATCGGTTCACCTGCGACGCCGTCCACGGCAACGCCGCGTACGTCCGTTCCGTTGCGTAAATTAAGATACTCTTGTAAGGTCATAAAAATCTCTCTTTTTTGATGTTGCTTTGTCCTATGGACAAATCACCTATACCATTATAGCGTTTTTATGCAGATTTTTCAAGCCTTTTAAGGAAATTTTTTTAATTTTTTACCGCCGATTTGTAAAAGATTTTGCGCGGAAAAATATGCCATAAAAATATGTGACATTTCTCTGAAAAATATTTCATATTTATTTGACAAAAAGGCTTTTTCCGTGATATAATATTAAATAGATATTTCAGTGCCGATAAGGAGAGGAAAAATGACTCGCTTTGCAGTATCTACCGATTCTACTTGCGATTTGAAGAGTGCATTTGTCAAAGAGCGCGATATTTGGTTCGTGCCCTTGACGTTTACCATGGAAAAGGACGGCTCGATAGAAGAATATCTGGATAATTTTACGTGCAACGAGGAATACGTTGCTTTCTACGAGAAGGTTTCCGCAGGGTATTTTCCGCGCACGGCAAAGCTCAATTACGACGCGCATATGCAGCATTTTACCGCGCTTGCCAAGGCGGGGGTTAAGGAAGTGGTGCATTTTATGATTTCGTCGGGGCTTGCCAACACGATTACGATCACTCGTCAGGCGGCAGAGGATATAAAAAAGGAATATCCCGATTTTACCGTGTACGCGGTAGACCCTCTTACCGCAACGGTGGGGCAGGGCGTTTTGGTAGAGCTTGCCGCCGATTGTCGGGATAAGGGCATGTCTGCCAAGGAAACGTATGAGTATTTGATGGAAATGCGCCACCACGTACAGCATTGTATCATTCCCAACGATTTGTTTTATCTGAAAAAGGGCGGGCGGGTATCCGCGGTGTCCGCGGCGTTTGGCACGATGCTCAACATCAAGCCCATGCTTTGTTTCGATACGGAGGGTAAGCTGAAAGTGTTGGAAAAATGCAAGGGTATGAAAAAGGCGTTTTCGCGCGTGGTCGATCATTTAGACGCTGCGCCTGTGGAAAGCGTTGACGGCAAACAGTTCGCCGTGATCGTGCATACCAACAACGAAAAAGGGGCGGCGGAGCTTGCCGCGCTCGTGGAAGAACGTACGGGAGTGAAACCCAGAATTACCATTATGGGACCTGTTATTGGCTCGCACGTAGGACCGGGATCGGTGTCCTGTTGCTGGATTTCCACCAAAACGAGAAAGGAGCTTTTCGACGTTTTGTATTAAGACGGAGAATATGCGGCGCATATCGCGCCCGAAGAGTATAGAAAGATAAAATTGCATAAAAACGCGCGGTACTTTTTCTGCGGAAAGAGTTTAATAGGGAAGAGAGAAATTTGTCTTTGACAGAGTTGCTCCGCTGCCTCCGCAACCGTAAGAACGCCTGTTTTTCCTCACTGCCAAAAGCGGGAAGAGGGGGGACGGTACGCGATGAACGCTGATTTTTGGCGTTGCAATCGACGTGCAAGGGCGTTGTAAGTCGGGAGACCTGCCCTGCGTTTTCGTCAACATTTTCTGCGGATGGGCGGAAAAGACGTAAAAGAACCGCTTTTGTATAGCGGTGATTTCCGTTTGTTATTTTTGCCCGAACGCAATCGCGTTCGGGTTTATTTTTTAGGAGGCGTTTTATGAAACGTATCAAATTATTTCTTGTTTCCTGTATGCTGGTTGTGTTGTGCGCGTTTGGCTTTGTCGGTTGCAAAAAAGGCGGCAAGGCAGAGGCTACCCTGCTTTCCGCGACGGATACGCAGGTGGTGATCCGCGTGGACAGCGTGGAGGGGGACGCCGTGCTTTTGACGGCGATGGAAAACTTGCAGAGCAAGGGCGAGTTGACTTTTAGCATATCTGGCGGCATGGTTACGTCGATAAACGGGGTTGAAAACGGTGTGGGTAATAATCCTTGTTGGATGGTATACACTTCGGATAGTGAAATGGCAGATACGTCGTGGGTTACGGTAGAATACGACGGACAAACTTTGGGATTAGCCGTGGTTGGCGCGGAAGCTTTGACAGTGGTTACGGGCGCTATTTATGTCTGGTCTTATCAAAGTTTTTGATAAAAGGACGGGGGACGGTACGCGATGAATGGCAAAATAAACGGCAAAGGGAATGGAAGATTTTGGGTGCGCTCAGCAAAAGAGTGTGCCTATCTTGCCGTGTTTGTCGCGCTGTTGATCGGGGTGCAGTTGCCTCTTGCCGCTCTTCCCGGGGTGGAGCTTATCACGCTGCTTTTCGTGGCATACGCGTTCGTATTCGGGGTACGGCGCGGCATGTTGGCGGCGACGGCGTTTTCGTTGCTTAGGCAGTTCGTCTTTTCCTTTTCTCCAACCGTGCTTGTTTTGTATCTTCTCTATTATAATTTTTTGACCGCGGTATTCGGGGGGCTTGGGCATATCGTAAAAAGACCGCTCGTTTGCCTTTGGTGGCTGACGGTGGTGGCGTGTGTGTGTACGGTATGCTTTACGCTGTTGGATAACGTGATTACGCCGTGGTGGTTGGGATTTTCCATACGGGCAAGGCGGGCGTATTTTTACGCGTCCCTTTCCTTTATGATACCGCAGGTCGTTTGCACGGCGATTACGGTGGGCTTGCTGTTTTATCCGCTACAAAGAGTATTTCGGCAAATAAAAAAGGGTTTGCAATAGTTTTGCAAACCCGTATGATATACATAGTTATCGCTTGTTAGCCGCGGAGGTGAGAAAAGTCATCCACTTCTTTAAGGAGTTCTTTGGTGTCGTATACGTAGATGCAGCACCCGAAATAATCGTATTTGGGCGGACCGCCAAGCATTTCACGGATTTCGCCGTCCAAGCAAAAACCGTCCCCGAACACGTATTGCAGTTTTTGCGACAGATCTTTATCTAAATACCCCAAAACGCGGTTGAGCGGGATACTGTATATATACGTATTGTGCGGATATTTTTTCAAAGGGGTATGTACGATTTGTAAATCGTCGCCCTGCGCCGACTGTGCCAAAGCGCCCTGCCGATCGGCTGACGTTACCCCGTTGATTTTGCTGACGATTGGAAAGACTAAACCGCTCTTTTTTAATCGCCGTGCAAACAGTTTGTTTTTAAAATACGCGCGTAATCCCATAGCCATAGTATAGCACTTTGCGTTTGATTTGTAAAGGGGAATTTCAAAATTATCTTAAAAAAATTAAGGGCGGAAGAATAGGAAAAAAGCGCGAAAGAATTTCCTTTATTTTTTCTAAAAAAGTATTGCTTTTACTGATAAAATTTGGTACAATGATAATCGATAAAAGGTAAAGGAGTGCATGTATGACTTACGAACAGGCAAAACAACTTTTAGAAAAAAAGGGGCAAACACAGCTTTTGAAATATTATGACGAATTGACGTGCGAGCAGAAAAAGACGTTGCTCGACGCGATTGCGGCAATTACTTGGGATTTTGAGGAAGAACTGGCAAACCCTGCGGACTTGACGGGGAAAGACCGCGATATCCGCCCGATTAACGGCTTGCGCCATGCAGAAATCGAAAGAAGAAAAGCCGAATTTGAAAAAATCGGCGTAGAGGCTATCCGCGCGGGTAAAGTGGCGGCGGTTCTCTTGGCTGGCGGTATGGGCACTCGTCTTGGCGTGGACGGCCCTAAAGGGGCGTACGATATCGGTATCACCAAGCCGTTGTATATTTTCGAGCAGCAAATGCGCAATTTGCAAGAGGTCAATGAAAAATGCGGCGTTGTCGTGCCTTTGTACATTATGACGAGCGATAAAAACCACGACCAGACCACGGCGTTTTGGAAAGAACACGGATATTTTGGTTACGACGAAAAGGACGTGCAGTTTTTCAAACAGGATATGGCGCCCGCGGTCGATTATGACGGTAAAATTTTCTTGGAACGCAAGGATTTGCCTGCGCTTTCCCCCAACGGCAACGGCGGTTGGTTCAGCTCGTTAAAGAGAGCGGGCTTGGTGGAAGATTTGCATGCGCGCGGCGTGGAATGGTTGAATATCTACGCGGTGGATAACGTGTTGCAGCGTATTGCTGACCCCGTGTTCGTCGGGGCAACGATGGAGAGTGGTGTGAATTGCGGCGCGAAAGCGATTTTTAAGACGATTCCCACCGAAAAAGTTGGCGTGCTTTGCATGGACGGCGACAAGCCCGACATTATCGAGTATTACGAGCTGACGGAAGAAATGGCAAACCAGCGGGACGAAAACGGCGACCTTGTATACAGCTACGGCGTAATTATGAATTATTTGTTCCGTTTGACCAAGCTGGAAGAGGTAGAGGGCAAAAAGATTCCCGTGCATATCGTCGAAAAGAAGATTGAATGTCTTTGCGAGGACGGCGTAACGAGAAAGCCTGAAAAGGAAAACGGTAAAAAGTTCGAGGCTTTGGCGGTGGATTTGGTCAAGCTCATGGGCAGCGTTTTGCCTTACGAAGTCGTACGCGAAAAGGAATTTGCGCCCATTAAAAACAAGACGGGCGTGGATAGCGTAGAAAGCGCGCGCGAGCTTTTGAAAATGAACGGAGTGGAACTCTAATGGCAACCGAACTGGAAGGGAACGTACAGCTGCAACGATTTATCGGGTTGCTTGCCGATTTAAATCATCAGTCGGCGGCGTATTTGCAATCGGGCAATCAGGATATTTTATCCGCAATGAACAAGACGGTAGAGGATATGTACGCGATACAGCACGTCGGTACGGAGGATGCGTACACCGCAATCGAAGAGGATATGCAAGCGATTTGCAAAAATTTCAACGCGGCGGTGGCAATGATGCAGAGCAACGAAACGTCCAAAATCGATATGGCGACGTTCGTGGCGGTGAAAAAATTTGTACGGAATATCTTTGAGGCGACGGTGCGGATTATCCACGCCTACGGCTTGGCGTAAACATAGGTTAAAATATAAAAAAACAGGGCACTCGTGTCGTAACGAGTGCCTTTTTCTTGTCCTGTTCGCTCTATTTTAGAAAATATTTTTGACGTTAAAGTTATACGAGTGGGGGATTGCGTCCGTCAAACTGATTAAAACTTCGATTTTTGGGAGTGCCCCCTCGTTGTCATCCAAGGACAAAAACCCGATCGCCTCGTTTAACTGAAGATCAATTTCCTGTAAAGCGGTGTGCGGCAGCCAAAAATGTAGAGTTTCTTTCTTTTTATCCCAAAAAATGCGGGCGGCAACGCCGTCGTTGTAGGTTGCCGTGCCAAGCTCTGCCTTTTCCTGCAAGGTTTCAAAGGTGGTGCGCAATTCGTTAAACGCTTTATCTACACAACTGCTTTCATAAAAAGATACGCCTAAAATTAACCCCAAAGTAATTAAAATACTTGCAATCGTCCGTAGCATTGTTTACTCCTTTACCATAAGGGTTTTTCCCATTGTAAGGGGATTACCTTATACCGTTGTCCTTTTTTTTGCAGATAGACTTTTCCGTTGCCGTCCACCGTCATAATTAATACCCGTTTCTCGTCCTTGCAACCGTTTCGTTGCAACACGTCTAGGTAGTAATTGGTATTTTTGTTGGTTTTTTCGACGTTTTTTTCGTTGAATTTTCCCTCGTTTACGATTACGACGGGCAACGACGTTTGCAAATCTTGATAATTCTTTTTAGGTAAAGCGGAAAACGCGCCCTCTGCCTCGTACAAGGCGTATTCGACGGCGTCGAGCGAAAAAATACCCTCTACGCGCAAGCTTTCAATTAAGTCGGACACGTTGAGATTGTTCTTCTTTAATTGCGAATCGTCCACGCCGTTTTTATTGAGTACGATACTAGGTGTGCCGCTGATAATCGGTTTTGCCGCCGTTACTTTCAGGTCGATTACACAGACGATTTGGTGGAGCAAAAACACCGTCAAAATGGCAATAACGCCATATAAAAGGGGAATGGAATTGTCTGCCATCGGAATACACGCCAGTTCGGAAATAATCAGCGTAATCACCAGCTCGTAGGGTTGCATTTCCCCGATTTGTCGTTTGCCCATTAGGCGCATAATGGCGAGCAGCGTGATAAAAATAATCGTTGTGCGGATAAAAATCAAGCCCATACGGATATTTTGCGTAAGGAGCAAAAAAATATGCGTAAACGCTTGCATTTGTAGGCAGTTGGGTGTATAATAGGTATACAAAGTAAGAGTAGCCTTTGGCGCGTAAAGTGGCACCGAACGGGACGTTGTCGGTGCACGAAAGGGAGCAAAATCTTTATCGGCTCTCTGCGGTGTCGGGGCGCGTCCGCTACGAAAGGCAGCACCCGTGTCGTGATGAATGGCAAAAAGGGCGGTTGTATACACCATTTGCGGACCTCTCCACGGGAGGTTTTTATTATGTACGGATTTTGGAGACGGTTGTTGTTCGGCGCACTTGCTGAAAAAAAAGCAAGCCAAAAAATTGCGTATACAGCGGTTATCACAGCGTTTGTTGTGGTATCGAATATGTTTGAGATTAAATTGGCGGAAACGCAATTTTCGTTGACGATTTTTATGTCGGCAATCGCAGGAATTTTGATAGGGCCTCTGTTTGGTGGCACTGCCGCGTTTTTAGGGGATTTGGTTGGATTTTTGTACAATTCCAATGGATATCCCTATTATCCGTGGGTGGGCTTAAATATGTTGGTAATTGCTTTTTTTGCGGGGCTAATCGTTGGCGGTATCGAGTACAATAAAAAATGGTTTTTATACGTAAAGTTGGCTTTGGTATGTCTTGTATCCTTTTTCATAGGAACGGTTCTTATCAATACCACCGCGTTTTGGTTGCTGTATTCTAAAATCAGCTACGGCGAATATCTTATCAGCCGCCTGTTTATTCAAGGGCAAATTTGGAATAGCCTCGCCAACTACGTACTGCTCTTTATCGCCGTGCCCACACTAAACCGCATAAAACCCTTAAAGCTCCGCATAAACTAACCTAAGTGTGCAAAATGAAAAAACCGTCGAGTTCTGCTTGACGGCTTTTTATTATTATGCTATAATAATAAAAAAATAGCCCTTTTTTAAGGTGGTTTTTTCTGCGGTAAAGGCAGAAAAAAAATAAGGAGAAATATGTATCCCGACGAAATATTAGGTTTGTTTCATCTGTACGGATTGATGATAGGTATCGGTATTTTATGTTGTTTCTTAATGTTTTTCTATTACGGCAAAAAACGTAAAATGGACGGCAGCTTTATCGATTTCGTCTTTTATAACGCAATTCTTTCTATCGTGTTCGGCTTTTTTGCCGCTGCGCTTTTTCAGGCGACCTACAACTATATTGAAAATCCCGAAAAGGGTTTTGAGCTTGGTGAAGGGATAACCTTTATCGGCGGGCTGATCGGCGGTGTTGCCATTTTCTTGGCAGTGTATTTTATCTTGCGCAAAAAGCTGAAGGGCAGGGTACTCGATATTCTTTCTTACGCGCCCGCGTGCATTACGATAGCGCATGCATTCGGCAGAATTGGCTGTTTGTTTGCAGGCTGCTGCCATGGTGCGCGCACCGACGCTTGGTACGGAATTCATATGCATACGTCCGAATTCGGCTATGCAAAAGTAGTGCCCACCCAGTTGTTTGAGGCCTTGTTTCTATTTGCGTTATGCGCCGTGATTTTTATCCTTGTGATGAAATGGGATTTCAAACACGGTATGAGCGTATATCTGATTGCCTATGGGCTTTTCCGTTTTGGCATTGAATACGCGCGCAGCGACGACCGCGGGGCGCTGGTATGGGGAATTTCTCCGTCGCAGTTCTGGTCGATATTGATGGTCGCGCTTGGGATTGGCTTGATTTTCTTTGTGGATTATTTTTGGAAAAAACGAAAGGCAGAGCAAGAAAAACAAGAGATAGAATCGGTGGAAACACAGGAACAACAGGAGAAATAACCATGAGAAATCTTACTCTTTTGACGGATTTGTATCAACTGACGATGGGTTATGGTTTTTATCGCCATAAAAAACACGAGGAAGAGGTGGTGTTTGATTTGTTCTTCCGCAAGAATGCGCTGATTACCTATTCGGTTGCGGCGGGCTTGGAACAGGCGATGGATTACCTTTTAAACTGGCGGTTTGACGACGAGGATATTGCCTATCTGCGTTCTCTTAAGCTCTTTGA
>JBGVQH010000185.1:0-3220 GCA_045127475.1 Candidatus Scatosoma sp. | reverse complement strand
ATTCGCGTGAAGGATGGGGCGTTTACACCCGTAGCGCCTGTTACGTATGCAATTGTGTATAAGGTTACGAACGCCTATGGAATCACGACGGAAAAACGGGTGATCGTTGAGGCAAAATCGGCGTTGGATATGCCGGAGTTGAACGTAGATATGACTACGCTCCCCCAAACGGCGGTGTATGGACAGGAAATTCTTTTGCCCAGAGCGCTTGGCTTTGGCGGTGCCGGCTGGGTGGACGTTGTTTACAAGGTGAACAACAACGGAGAAGAGGTTCCCGTTGAAAACGGTAAATTTGCATGCTTCGGTACGGGTGATTTTGAAATTACCGTAACGGCAACTGACTATATCGGTCAGGTAACGGAGATTTCTCATACGGTAGCGGACGTAACGGTTTCGGGAAAACCCGTTGTCAACGAGAGTGCGTTGCTATTGCCGCCTGCGTTTATCGTAGGGGATACCTTCACTTTTGCAAGCTACGAAGCGATTGTATACGGCGAAGATTTTTCCGTGCAGACGCTTAGCGCAAAAATAGAAGTGGTTGACGGAAAGGGCGCGAAAACAATCGGAGCAGACGGAAAATACACGCCTGAGGTGGGTGCGGAAACGGATGCCGCGACGGTGAAATTCATCTTTGGCGCAGGGGAAAACGCGTTGGTGGTGGAACGTACTCTTCCCGTTTTGGATATCAAAAACGGACCGAAGTTCTTAACGAACTATTTCGTGGCAAACAACGCGGCAAAAGACGCGGACGCGCATAACGTATATCTTACGGCGCAAGAGACGGACAAGGATATGTCTTTCTCGTTTATCCGCGGTGTGGATTGTACGAATTTCAGTTTGAAACTCAATTTTCTGCAAGAGTATGCGTCGTATGCGTCGGTAACGGTATTGTTGCAAGATATTTACAATGCGGAAGCGTCGGCGGAAATTTTGTTGACAAAATCGGGTGAAAAGACTTACGCTTCGGTAAATAACGGGGAAGGCAAGGAAGTTTACGTGGAAAATAACGTTTTGCAAATCCGTTACTCCGCAAAGACAAAGGAATTTACCGACGCGCTTGGTGTTACGTTTGCGAGCTTTGAAAGAGGGTTTACGAGCAATTCCGTATATATTACGGTAACGGCGAACGGCGTTTACGGCGACAGCCGAATCGGCGTGCAAAATATTAACAACCAAACGATCAATCTGATCAATCGTGATTTGCAAAAGCCGAGCATTACGCTTGCGCAAGAATTTGAGGGGCGTTATGCGGCTGGGAAGGAGGTTTTAATTCCTGCGGCATCGACCTACGACGTTTTGAACGGCGTTAGCGACGTTGTGGTTACGATAGAGAAGGAAGACGGGGACGTTTACGTGGAAAAGCAAGTGGCAAACAAACCCATTTCCTTTACCCCTGAAAAATTCGGCTATTATATCGTTACGTATGCTGCGAAAGATAACGCAGGGAATCAACAAACGATTCGCAAAACCTTCTCGGTATATGATGCTGGCAGACCGTCCATTACTTTCAAATCGCAAATTCCCGACAGCGTATCGGTAGGGACGACATTAGGGCTTCCCTCGTACAGCTTGGCGGATAACTATTCGTTGAACGATTTGACGGTGCGTATCTATTTTGCAACGCCTGACGGTATGATGACGACGGTAACGAATAGCGGTTCGGTTACTTTCTCTGTCAAAGGCTATTACAGTATCAACTATCTCGTCATGGACAAGAACAACAATATTGCAACCTACACGTTTAGTGTGAAAGCGGAATAAGGAGGGTAAGGAAATGAAAAAGAAAGGTATTTTCAAGGCTGTTTTGGCTATGCTTCTTGCCGCTACGACAGTTTTCGCCTCTGCATGTAAAAAGGATACCATTGACAATGGCAACGGCGCATACACAACGGATAATCCTTTGTTTGAAGTAGCGGAAAAACAGTCGAATATCCCTGCGTCGGAATTTAACATCGTAGAAAACGGAAGGAGCGATTATAAAATCGTTATTCCCACGTCGGCGGATGATAACGTAATCTTTGCGGCGAATGAATTAAAGACGCATATTCGCCTTTCGACGGGTGTAGAGGTGCGTATTGAAGAGGACGGCGGTTTATTTAACGAAAACGACAGCGTTATTTCGTTGGGTGAAACAACCGTTTACAAAGACGCCGTAGCGCAGGATAGCTCGCTTGCGTTGTCTGCGGATTTGCGTTTAACGGGTTACGTTATGAAACGTAAAGGCAGAACGCTCTTTATCCACGCAAAGGACGGCAACGGTGTATTCTGCGGCGTATACGATATGCTTGGAGAAACCATCGGTTTGGAAAATTATTCTTACGACGAAATTTATTATCGCACGATGAATACGATGCCGTTGCTTGATTTTGACGTAAGATTTACCCCGTCCTTTGATATTCGCGATATGTCTATACTTTCTTTAAGTAGTACCTATCAAAGAAAGATGAAGATGTATTCGGAATTGGGCAAAGGGATTTGGGCGACCTTCTCGCATACGGTAGAAACGGTGTATTTGCCTGTGGAAAAATACATGCAATCTAACCCCGAGTTCTACGGCAATACCAACGGTAAGCAGGTTTGCTACGCAAACGAAGCGATGCGAAAAGAAATGATCGAGCAAATGAAAACGTGGATTGCTGGTTACGGGGATGCACGCTATATTATGATCGGTCACGAAGATAATACCGAAATGTGTACCTGCGGCGACTGCATTGAAGAGAGAAATCTCTACGGAAACTACGGTGGACAGGAACTTCATTTTACCAATTTGGTAGCGAAAGAATTAGACCCTTGGGTGCAAGCAAACTATCCGGGTAGAGAAATGAACTACGTATTTTTTGCTTACCAAACCTCGCAAGAACCGCCGATTAAGACGGAAGAAAACGCCGAAGGGAAAAAAGTGCCCGTGCTGGACGAAAACGGTAGATACGTGCCTTTTTACGACAACTTTGAAATACATGAAAAAGTAAAATTAATGTATTGTCCAATCGACGCGAACTTTAACGAGCCGATTACCGAAACGACCAACGCCGTGCAGTACGAACAGCTCCGCGGTTGGAGAGATTTGTACTCGTATGCAGGGTATGAAGGGAAAGACAATATTATCGTTTGGGCGTACAGCTTGGCGGCGCTCAACTATTGGGTACCACAGGATAATATCGGCGCTTGGAAACAGCAGTACAAATTCTATCAAGATATGGGCGTAGGCTTCTTGTTCGAT
>JBGVQH010000184.1:0-5438 GCA_045127475.1 Candidatus Scatosoma sp. | reverse complement strand
TAAAGTGAGCCAACGTCTGAATACAGGGAATCAGCTCGATACCCTTGCTCGCCGCATAGGCGTCCACCTCTTTGATTTCTGCCGCCGTATAGCCACCGCGGAGATAGCCAAAATAGGGCTCACCCTCAATTTTAAAGGTATCCTCGGTGTACAGTTCCAACGCGTTAAAGCCCATAGCGGCAAGATAATCTATGTATTTCTTAAGCTGAGAAACTTTCATTACGGCATTTCTGGACATATCCAGCATGACGCCCATCGTCTTGTATTGCATACGCACCTACCATTATAATATTTTCATTTTTACAGGCTAATTTCCCTGATTTTTTCTTCTTTTCCGCTTTGCATCGAACGGTCAATGGCGTTCAAAATAAACACGGGCGAAATAAATTCTTCATAAGAAAGATCGCTCTTTCCGCCCTGCAACAACTTGTAGAACGCCTCCCATTCCGCCATAAAAATATCGGAATTTATTGTGATTGTGCCGCCTTTCGAGCCGTCCATCGCGGCACGCGAGGCAAAATAACAACCAAAGCCCCCTTCCGCAAACAGGCCGTTGACGTCGTAGTTTTCATAGCGGAATACAACGTTGATATTGTCGCCGTTAACAAACGCCTTAACCGATTTTGGGAAACGCCCGAAAATTTCGCCGACAACTTCCACAAGGTGTTGCGAATAGAAATAAAAACCGCCGTATCCCATCTTGGAACTAAGCGGGCAAGCCACGAACCCCCCAACCGTATCTCCGTCAACCTTGTTTTTCGCGTCCGCTTTGAGTTCAAGCACCGTCTTGTCGTAACGGCAGCACGAGCCACCCACAACCTGTACGTTATGTTGTTGCAAAGCTTTGGCAAGCGTAATTGCGTCCTCTCCGGACACCGTAATCGGCTTGTCGATAAACATCGGCACACCCGACGAGATATAGGGCGCGGCATATTTATAATGATTATCGCCGTGACGAGCGGTAACGACTATGCCGTCCACTTTTCCCACTGCATCGGCATAATTTTTCATCGTCGGCACGTTGAACTGCATTGCGACCTTTTCCATCGCCTCTTTTTCGTCGCTGTATACGCCGATAACTTCCACGTCCGCAAAGCGTTTATCGTCGCGGATAAACCCCAAAAAAGAATTCGCATGCGAGTTTTCACAACCCAAAATAACAATTTTTTTCATAAGTTCACCTCGTTGGATTATAGATTATAATCTATATTACATTTAGTATAGCACTTCCTCCAAGGAAAGTACATAAACGAAATGAACGGTTTACATTAACAAAATTATATACTTTTACGCGCGTAATGTCAACTGTTTTCTTTACTTTTCTTTACTTTTCTATCCCTCTGTTTCTATAAAAACTTATACGTGAAATCGTGCCGAACACTTGCCTTTGTGTTCGGCGCACAGCCCCCTAATTTTTCGGTATTTATATCTATACTTTTATACGTTGCTTTTATACGTTTTCAATGCTAATAGCGTGGCAGATACAGGGAATACTTTCCCCCTGACCGCTGGAAACGGTGGAAAGCAAAGCCCCCGTCGCCGCAAACAGTACGCGGTTGAGTTCCTTTTTGCGTAGCTTTTGATAAATATAAGCATTAAAAACAATCGCGCTGCAGCCTGCACCGCTCCCGCCTTGAAATTCATCCTCTAAAACGTTATAGACAATTTCGCCGCAATCTACGTGGTTAGGTTGAATATCCACCCCCTTTTCCCACGTCAAATCCTTTAAAATACGGCTACCCAGCGCCCCCAAATCCCCCGTTAAAATCAGGTCGTAATCGGACACGCCCCGCCCCATTTCACGCAAATGGGTCAAAATGGTATGCGCCGCGGCGGGTGCCATCGCCGCGCCCATATTGTTCACGTCCGTAATCCCGAAATCAACCACTCTGCCAAATGTGGCGGCGGTTATGGCAGGAGCTTTTTCCTCTTTTCCCCCACCCGTGTCCGTAATGAACGCCCCGCCCGCGCCTGTAACCGTCCATTGTGATTGGGGCGGGCGGGTATTGCCAAGTTCCAACGGATAACGATATTGTCGCTCTGCCGAAGAAAAATGACTGCCCGTCGCCGCGACAATCCGTTTATAATACCCCGCATTGACGAACGCCGCCGCAACCGCCATACTTTCCGTCATAGTCGAACACGCGCTGTACACCCCTAAAAAGGGCGTTTCAAAATCCCGTGCGGCAAAGGATGCGGAAATAATCTGATTGAGCAAATCCCCTGAAATCAGCAAATCTACGTCCGTTTCTTTTGCCCCTGCATTTTCAATCGTTTGCGAAATCGCATACGAAAGCATTTTACACTCCGCTTTTTCGTACGTACTTTCCCCAAAAGTATCGTCCGTAAGCGTTTTATCGACGTATTTTCCGACTACACCCGCACATTCTTTCGGTCCTGCAATCGTACCCGTCGCAACGATTCTGGGCTTATTTTTAAAAATCACCGTTTGCATTTGATTACGTACCTACCCCTATCCTTTTACAAAAATAAATAGACAATGCCGACTGCCGCGCCTGCCAAAACGCCGTAGACAATAATCGGCCCTGCCACGATAAACATCTTCGCCGCCAGCCCGTATACCAACCCTTCCGTCTTGAACTCGATGGCGGGCGAGGCAACGCTGTTGGCGAAACCGGTAATCGGCACAATCGAACCTGCGCCCGCATTCCGTCCGATACGGTCGTACACCCCAAGCCCCGTTAAAAGCGTACCTGTAAAAATGAGCAATACGCTGACCGCAGAGGCAAGCTCGTCCCCGCTAAGCGCGGTTGTCTGTTCCAAAATCACGCGGAAAAATTGTCCCACACAGCAGATTAAACCACCCACCAAAAAAGCGCGGAAACAATTTTTAAAATGTTGCGTAGGTGGGTCAAACGAATGCACGTATTGAATATAATTTTCGTTTTGATTTTTCTTGTTTTTTCCCGTCATCGCGTACCTGCCCCCGTCATTTCTTCATTTTTACCCGTTTTAGGAAAGTAAGTTTCCCGCTCGTCACGGCTCTTTCCGTCCCCGTCGAATATCTTTATTTTTTGCATATCGACAGTTTGCGCTTTTTTCTTTTTTTTATGCAAAAACCCCGACGGTTGCCCGTCGGGGTTCTATATAGCCGATTTCTAGTATTAAGAATAAAATTCTGATTTAGTATCTCTTTCAAAAAGTTTCGCCAAGACCTTCATGCAACGTTCGCGATAGGGTTCGTTGCTATCCCCATAGCATATCTCGTACACCGCGTTGGTAATGGGCAAATCTACGCCGTACTTTTCGCCCAGCGCTTTCATTGCCGCCGCCGTGGGCACGCCTTCCGCCAGCTTGTCAAACTTTGCATCTTGCACCAGCATCTCGCCGTATTTACGGTTGTGCGAAAATTCGCTAAACAGCGTTGCCTCGTAATCCCCTAAATGCGCCAGACCGTATGCCGACAATTCGTTGCCGCCCATCGCTTTAATCAGTCTTGCCACCTCGCGTGCACCGCGCGTCATCAGCGAGCCTTTCAGCGCCACGTAACCGCAACCGTCCAAAACCCCCGCCACGATACCCATGACGTTTTTCGCCGCCGCACCAAGCTCTGTCCCGATCAAATCCTCGCCGTAATAAAAACGGATTAAATCACTCTTAAATTCGTTGGCAAGGCGCACCTTGAGTTCAGGGTTTGCCGAATCGATTACCATGCAGTTGGGAATACCTGCGGTAAACGCCTGAATGTGTCCAGGCCCTACCCATGCCGCAATCTTTTGCGAATCAATACCACTTTCAGTAAGCACCTGCGACAATCTGCAGCCCGTCGAAACCTCAATCCCTTTCATACAGAGCACGAAATTCTTTTCCGAAACGTCAAATTCGGTAATCCGTTTCATAAACCCGCGCAAGCCCTGCGACGAAATGGAAATAATAATCGTTTCCGCGTGCTCTACCGCCTCTTTCAGGTCGCAGGTTAAATGAATACGACTGTCCAAATCGACGTACTCGTTCTTGCCCGTATCCCGCAAAACCTTGTACGAATAATCGTCCTCCGGCCCCCAAGAATACACGTCGTGTCCGTGATTGCAAAGATACCACGCGATAAACGAGCCCCAACGCCCACAGCCTAATACCGATATTTTCATAAGGTTACCCCCTTTTTCTTAAAGTTTATTCCGTTCGACAAACGCCCTTGCCAACGTTACGTCGTCGGTGTATTCGATTTCTGATCCAATGGGAATCCCGTGCGCCAAACGAGTAACGTCCACCCCGAGCGGTTTAATCAGCTTTGCGATATACATCGCCGTAGCGTCCCCCGAAACGTCGGGGTTGGTCGCCACGATTACCTCTTTGACGTCGCCGCTAGAAATCCGCGCAAGAAGTTCCCGAATACGGATATCGTTAGGACCTATCCCCGAAAGCGGGTCGATAACGCCGTGCAGAACGTGGTACACCCCTTTGAACTCGTGCAGTTTTTCAATCGCCGCCACGTCCTTAGGCTCTTTCACGACACAAATGACGTTTTGTTCCCTAGTACGACAAATTCCACAGATTTCTTCCTCAGTGAAATTGCCGCAGGTTTTACAATATTTGACCTTGCGTTTCACACCCAAAATCGCGTCTGCAAATGCGCGTGCCTCCGCCTCGGGCATGTCAATAATTTTATAGGCGTACCGTTGCGCTGTTTTCTTGCCTACTCCGGGCAACTTGGAAAACTCGTTGACGAGCTTTCCGATCGGCTCGATAAAAATATCCATCGCTTAGATCATACCCCCAAGCGAACCCATATCGCCGTATTTGCCCATCTTTTCTTCGTAGACCTTGTCCGCCTTTGCATAGCCGTCGTTAATCGCCGCCATAATCAAATCTTCCAGCATTTCCACGTCCGTAGGGTCGACGATGCTTTCATCCAGCTCGATACCGTTGATAATCTTTTTCGCGTTCATATATACGACCACCGCTTCACCAGCCGCCGTACCGACGATTTCCCAATCGTCCAAAAGCTCCGCCGTCTTTTCCATTTCTTCCTGCATTTTCTGCGCCTGACGCATCAGATTTTGCATATTGTTGTTGCCGCCTTTAAATCCAGCCATTTTCTTTTCCCTCCGATTTTTCTATCGTAAATTATTATTTTTTTCGTCATTTAATTTCTACTTTCACGCCGCCAAAGGTTTCTTTAATCTCGTTTACACCCTGCTGAAAGTTGTCGCCCTTTTTACCGCGGAGCCGCAGTTCGAACTGACCTACGCCCACCTCACGCAGTGCCTGTTCAATAAAAGCATAGTGATTTTCTTTCTTTAACGAACGGAACACCGTATCGCTGGTAGTATACAGCGTAAACAGCTCCCCCTCGTAAGCACATTCTAAATCCATGCAAAGGGTAAGGAGCACACCGCTACGCGCAATTTTACGCAGACTTCTTAAAAAGCTGCCAAAGGTCGCCTTTGCGTCGCCAGCAACCGCCGCACGGACAG
>JBGVQH010000183.1:0-2145 GCA_045127475.1 Candidatus Scatosoma sp. | reverse complement strand
GGAATGGTCACCCACTGATATTTCTTTACGCCGCCGTAATAATGGGTATCCAAATAAGCCATCTCGGAATCCTCGTACAGCGGATTCTGTTTCAGGTCCAGACGGGGGGAGTCAATGTGAGCACCGAGAATTCTCATTCCCTGCTTCATGGGCTCTTCTCCCAGCAAAAACAGCGCAATGGCCTTTTCCATGCATACGGAGTACACTTTATCTCCCGGTTTCAGAGTTTTTCCCTGCTGGATCACAGCTTCCAGTTCCTGATAACCGGCTGCCTCTGCCAGACGGATGGTCTCTGTCACACATTCTCTCTCCGTCTTTCCGTTATTCAAAAATTCTTTATAGCCTTTTGCCAGCGCTTCCAGCTCCTGACACTGTTCTTCGGTATAGGTTTTCCAAACATTTTCCTTTGCCATAATATGCCTCCTTGTTATCTTCTATTTGTTTTCTGCTCACTGAGCATGCTTAACTTCTGGTTCCTTGTTTCATTGTCCCGCATTCTGCGAGTACATTCCGAAAATAGTTTTTTATCTGTATTTATCCACAATGGCCTTCATCTGGGGTAACTTCTCTTCCATGTCCTTCACCAGTTTGAACTGGGTACGGCAGCGGTCCAGATTGTGGCCTTCTCTGTGGATCTTGAAATAATGATCTCCTTCCAGATGATCGGTAAGGAAACGCATACCGCACTCGATCGTCATCAAATAAGCACCGTACGGCAAAAGCTCCGCTTCGCGCGCCGTAATACTGCTCTTGACCGCGCCGCAATAGCCCTCTGCATACGCCTTGAACAGATTGATATCAAAATGCACCTTGCTAAGATCTTTTTCGTCTTCTGCCGCCGTCGACGCACCAAAACGGATAGAATCGCCAAAGTCAAACAACATCGAGCCAGGCATGATCGTATCCAAATCGATTACCGCGCGCGCCTTGCCCGTGTCCGCGTCCATCAAAATGTTATTCAGCTTGGTATCGTTATGCGTAACCCGCAAAGGCAAAGACCCATCTTTCAAACCTTCCATCGCAATACCGTAGGTGTTTTCATGGGAAAGGATAAAATCAATTTCTTCCTTGCACTCTTTCGCGCGACCGAATTTATCCTCAGCAAGCGCCGCTTTAAAATCCGCAAAACGCTTGGGCGTGTCGTGGAAACGCTTGATCGTTTCGGTAAGCTTGGACGCATCAAACTGCGCAAGATAGTTTTGGAATTCCCCAAACGCTTTACCCGAATTTTTGAAAACCTCAATATCGGTTACGCTTTGATAAGTAACGGTATTTTCGATAAAATCATACACACGATAGCAATCCTCACCTTTTAAGAAAGCCTCCCCTGCTTTGGTGGGCACTACGTTCAGCGTTTCAATGCCGCGCGCTTTTAAATGCTCGGTAACGCCCACGATATTCGCCATTAAACTATCGGGATCGGTAAACACCCGCGTGTTCATTTTTTGCATAATATAGCGTTTTTCTGTTGTGGTAACGAGTAACGTCAAATTGATATGTCCCTCGCCGTAAGGACAAATTTCCGTTACCTCACCTTGTAGACAAAAGCTTTCTGCCACCTTTTTATATTCGTTCATATATTCCGACATACTATTCCTCCGCGTCGTTTTTCTTTATTATACAATCTCTTTTATAAATTGCAATAGAAATTATTTCCCCGTTTTGTGGTATTCTTTCACAGAAATAAAAAACGAAATAATAAAACAGCCTTAAAAATAGTTTACAAATATTTTCGCATTTGGTATAATACAAGCATGAGTAAAGATACAGCTACGGCAAAAAAATTTTATATGCACAAGATTTCCAATCTGTTAAATGTGCAGAAAATCGTTACGATTCATTATCAAACCTTGGGCAAGAACTATGTTTTTCCCGAGGAAAAACACGATTTTTGGGAGATTAACTATGTTGATAAGGAAAATGCCTATATCGGCATTGACGGAGAGAAAATCGAACTGAAACAGGGCGAAATTGTTTTTATTAAGCCAAATCAGCCCCATTTTGTCGAGAGTGGGAACAAAGAACCAAACCTTTTTATCATTTCTTTTTGCTGTCGTTCGGAGTCTATGAATTTTTTTGGGGATAAAAAATATACCGTGCCCGAAAATTTCAGATACCTTTTGCAAAATATTATGTCCGAGGCAG
>JBGVQH010000182.1:0-4838 GCA_045127475.1 Candidatus Scatosoma sp. | reverse complement strand
ACAATCCCAACCTTGGCGGTGAACAAATTATTAAAAACTCCTTGGAAATTTTGCTAATCTACATGCTCCGTAACGCACAAAAGCGTTCCTCCTCGCAAGAGTTTTTTGTTTCTAAAATTGCAGACTCTTCCGAGCTGGAGGACGAAATTGTACGGATTTTACGATCGAAAATATACGGTAAATTTACCCTTGCCGATTTAAGCAACGAATTGCATTACGGCAAGACGCGGCTGTGCACCTTCTTTAAGGAAAAGACGGGTAAAAGCATCTATCAAACCTATCTAAAATTGAAGATTGACGAGGCAAAAAAACTGATACGAAAAAACAAGTCCTTTGCTGATATTACCGATTTGCTTTGTTTCGATTCGATATCCACCTTTGCTTTTGTTTTTAAAAAGCACGTCGGCATGACGCCAAGCGAATACAGAACCAGTATAAAATAAACGAAAAAACGAACTCCTGCGAGTTCGTTTTTTTACATTGATTTAATTTTTCCGTTATCAACGTAAAACACGTGATCGGCAATAGTTAACGCTGCGGGACGATGGGTAACAATCAAGCAAGTTTTGCCCTGCAATCCCTTGATATTTTCAAGTAAAGTTCTTTCCGTTTCACCATCAAGCGCTGAGGTTGCCTCGTCTAAGAGTAAAATCGGACGTTTGGACAAGATTGCCCTAGCCACAGCTAACCGCTGTAATTGTCCTTCCGACAATCCTGCCCCTTTTTCCAAAAGCGGAGTATACAAGCCCAGCGGCAGGTCATACACGAATTCTGCGCAAGCCGTTTTTAACGCCGCAGCGATATCTTTTTCCCGCTGTTCGACGTTCGTTTCGGGCGCAAAAAAGATCAAATTTTCATAAATTGTGCCCGAAAACAAGAAATTTCCCTGCGGTACGTACGCAAATAAATCTCGATGAGCAGAGGATAATTCTATGCTGTTTTTACCATTGAATTCCCCGCAAAGTTCTACTTTACCACTCGTAGGAGAGTAAACGTTGAGCAAGAGTTTAAAAATCGTGCTCTTCCCTGCTCCCGACGGGCCGGTAAGACAGATAATTTCCCCTTTATTGATACGCGCAACGGCATCTTCAAACACATTTTCACGGTCGTAAGAAAAGCTGACTTTATCAAAAGAAATCGCGTTTAAAGTTTCATACAAGCAGTCTTGACCGTCCGTTTCCACGACGTCGTCCGTCGGTAAATCGTCTATTTCTGCTAATCGCTCTCCGCTGGCAAGTCGCGTATAATATACAGGAATTATCGAGGAAAATCCCGTCAACGGGTGTTGCATTTGCATTAAAAGCAAAATAATAGAAAGCATTGCGCCGTAATCCGCTTGTGGTGATTGATAAATGGTAATACTGCAAAGAATGACGGCAAGGATAAGCCCAGAATTGCTAAGCAACGAAAATAGAGCGTTCATCATAGCGCGCAAACCGTTACGTTTCATACGGCTCTTATAATAAACCTCGGACAGCTCGTTCACTTTGTTTTCGCTGCGGTTTTCAACGCTGTATGCCTTGACGGTTAAAATAGACCCTAAGCCCTCTTGCATATACGAACGAACTTCGCCATCCGACTCCAAAACCTGCTTATGGAGGCATTTTAATTGTTTGCGAAATAGCGCGGCAAGCCCGCCGAACACCACGCCACAAACGACGTAAAGCAACGTAAATTTCCAATTCAGTGTCAGCAGCGCAGCAATCGCACCGACACATTGAACCATCATACCCACTAGAGTCGGGACAAATCCAACCGTATCAACAGCGACCTCTTGTACGTCCGAAGTCAAACGATTCATCAATTCCCCGCTGTGATACTTTTCGTGAATTTTACTATAATCAGAGCGCAAAATTTTTGCATACAGTCTTGTGCGAATACCGGTGTACATTTTACTGCGAAGTTTTTCCGCAAAAAATCCGTCCAACGTCTTAAAAAGAATACGGAGTAATACCAACCCCACAAGGCAGACGGAAAAGAGCATCAACCTGTTTTTATCTTTTTGATCGGCGCTGTTAACGAGGTATCGCACCATATACGCGAACGCCAAGGAAAAAAGCACCGATAAAGCGTTTAAAACCGTCAAGCTAATAACACCCTTCCCATATGGGCGGGTTTCCTTTTTCAGCCAGAGCTTTCCGTTTTGCCGAGCTTTTTCTTTGCGCATTTTCTTAATCCTTATATTTCCGTTTTATGATACTTTCTTCCTACAAAAGGGACGGAGTATTTTTTTTATACCGCCGATAATTTTCCCCTTAAGCAACACGAAAAAACGACGAACTTTATAGGTCTTTAAGCGTTTTTTAACGTATTTAAGGTATTTTTTATCCGTACAAAAATAGTGTTTATTTTTGCGAAAAAATTCCGTTAAAACACCGATTACGGCATCCTCAGGCACGTTTTCATCCGAATAACAATTATCCCCGCGAATAATATATCCCTCATCCGTCAAAGACAAAACACGGTGCAAAATATAATCGTTTCCGCGCTTGTATAAGGCAACGTCTAAAGGCTTTAACCGTTCCGTTTTTGGACGAACGACAATCGTATCACGACGGTTTTTAAGCATAGGATACATGCTGATACCCACCGTCGGACCGACGTATACGCCCTTTTCACTAAGAACATCTTCAATCTTAAATTTTTGCGTTTCGTTGAATTCCATATTATTCGGTAAAACCGTTGCGTTCCAATACGTCTATAAAACGTTTTACGTCCGTTTCTGCAAGCCCTCTTTCCACGTTATATTCGTTGCAAAGTGCGTCAACACCCTCTTCAAGCGAATGCGCTTGCGAGAAAAAATTCCATAAAAACGCGCCCGTTTCGTTCATGTTAATCATGCCGTGAAACTCTTTGCTGCGTTCGCCAACGGGCACGACTACGTGCTCCCCGCCGACCTGTCTAACCACAAATCCATTTTTGATTTTCATAGTACGTTACCTTATTCTTTTTGCCTGTTTTGCTCGTACGACAATCCCGTTAATGCGGTAAATGAAGTTTCCACCGCCTTCTCGGAAATATCGCATTTTAAGAGATATGCAGGAGTTTTTGCAATCAATCTATCCAGCATTTCCAACGTTGCCACCGATTCCTGAGCCTCCGTAGGCAGTAATATCTGTTGAAATAAGCGCATAGACGTTTCCGAGGGGGTTAAACGCTCGATAGCGTTTTCTTTTGCCTGTTCAATAAAGCAAAACCCTTTTAACGGTGCAGAACGCTTTTCACCCCAATTTTCTTTACCCCGCCACGGCGTACCGTGCGCAATAAAGCCGTTTTCTGTTTCTTCCAAAATCGGTTTATCACCGTTTATAATACGACAATTTTCAATCGTTTGCATCCAAAGCCGTGTATGCGTGGATTTTCCTGTACCGCTACGTCCTAAAAAAGCGTAGGCGTTGCCGTTGAATTCCAAAATCGATGCATGTAAAAGCATACGTTGAAAACGGGGCAGCTGCAAGCAAAGACTGCGATATAAGCATATATTCTCGATATATCCGTCTGAGAACTGCGCTGATTGCGACTTTTCCTGTTCAAATTCTTCTTTGCTGACCGTTGCTGTAATATCGGCGGGCAAATCTTGATCGGCGGAAAGGTATTCCCGACAGAACTTTGCCGTATATTCATATCTATTATCTAATTGTACGCGCAACTTCGCTATGTCGTAAATCATACCGTTCCCTTGTAAAATCTTTTTACGCCTTAATGGGCTGAGGATATTCCACACCGAACGTTTCCGCCGTTACCGATTTCATTTTCTGTTCTGCCATCGGCTTGTCGTACCAGTCCGTCTTGACGTTTGCAATTTCGTCCACTGTTTCCATACCCTCTATCACCTTACCAAATGCCGCATACTGACCATCGAGATAATCCGCATCGTCATGCATTACGAAAAATTGCGAACCAGCCGAATCGGGGTGCTGTGCACGCGCCATAGATAACACGCCGCGAACGTGCGCAATGTCGTTTTGCGCAAAACCGTTAGAGGTAAATTCCCCTTTGATATGATAACCAGGACCACCCGTACCTCTGCCGTCGGGGTCGCCGCCCTGAATCATAAAACCTGCGATTACGCGATGAAAAATTACACCGTTATAAAACCCTTTATTTACAAGGGAAAGAAAGTTGTTTACCGTGTTGGGTGCTTTTTCGGGATAAAGTTCCGCTTTAAACGTTTTGCCGTTCTCCATTTCAAACGTTATAATAGGATTGCTCATAAATACCTGCCTTTTATTCTTCGTATTTTTCCACTTTTACGTTCGCTTCGTTGAAAAGCTGCAACGAAAATTCATCGGGATAACCGTCTTTATAAACCACGCGCGTGATACCTGCATTGATAATAATTTTAGCGCATATTACGCAGGGCTGATGGGTACAATAAAGGGTTGCACCGTTGATATTGATACCAAAGCGCGCCGCCTGAATTACCGCGTTCTGTTCTGCGTGCACGGCAAAACACAGCTCATGCTGCGTACCGCTAGGAATATTAAGCTTTCTGCGCAAGCATTCCCCTTTTTCCTCGCAGCTTTTAATGCCAGCGGGCGCACCGTTATAGCCCGTTGTCATAACGCGCTTATCTTTTACGATGACCGCTCCGACGTGGCGGTTTGTCTGATAACAACTCGACCAAGTAGCAACCGTTTCGGTAAGAGCCATAAAACGTTTGTCCCATTTGTCCATCGCCATAAAAACAATTCTCCTTTTATCTTCAGTATATCAATATATATTATAACACCTTTTTCTTCAAAAATCAATGCTTATAAAAAGATTTTTGGGATTTGTTTCGTTTTTAAGGAGGTTTTCCTTGTTTTTTATCCTAAAATTTCCAAATTTCTTTGTTT
>JBGVQH010000181.1:0-2123 GCA_045127475.1 Candidatus Scatosoma sp. | reverse complement strand
GCCGTATCAGGCGAAAACCCGTTCTTCCTGGTATGAAGGAACGGCAAACGCAATCTACCAAAATTTGCACTTTATGAAGATGTATAATCCCGAATACGTTTTGGTACTCGGCGGCGACCACATCTACAAAATGGACTACGCGGCTATGCTGAAAGCACACAAGAAAACGGGCGCAGATTGCACGATTGCAGCGTTGAACGTGCCTCTTAGTGATGCATCGAGATTTGGTATTCTCAACACCAACCCCGACGGGTCTATTTATCAGTTTGAAGAAAAACCTAAAGTTCCCAAGAGCACGCTTGCATCTATGGGCATCTATATCTTCAATGCGGATAAGCTGTTTAGGTATTTAGAAGCAGACGAGGCAAACCCGAATTCATCCAAGGACTTCGGGAAAGACGTTCTGCCTGCAATGCTCAACGCAGGGGAGAAAATGTTTGCATACGAGTTCGACGGATATTGGAAAGACGTCGGCACGGTAGCATCGCTTTGGCAAGCAAATATGGATTTGCTGGGCGAAAATCCCGACTTTGACGTAGCGGATAAATCGTGGAAAATTCATTCTAGAAATCCTCTTGCTCCCCCCGAACATATCGGCGAAACGGGTTCTATTAAAAACTCGATGGCGGCGCTTGGTTGCGAAATTTATGGCACAGTAGAAAATTCGGTGCTTGGTAGTAACGTTATCGTAGAAGAAGGCGCGATTGTCAAAGACGCAGTCGTCTTGGCAAACAGCGTAATTAAGGCTGGTGCAGTCGTTTCCTATTCCGTAATCGACGAAAACGTAACGGTTGGCAAAAATGCAAAAATCGGCGTTGATAAGGATGATAAAGCGGAAATCGTGGTACTCGGCAGAGGCATCACGGTAGCAGACGGTGTTTCGGTGACCGAAGGTCAGAAACATGAAAACGATATTTTGGCGTAAAGGGGGATTAGATTATGGCAGCATCTGCAATTGGCGTTATTTTTTCTAATATGCACGAAGAAACCGTACCTGAACTTGTCCGCAGAAGAACGATGGCATCCATTCCGTTCGGCGGTAGATACCGTATTATCGACTTTATTTTGTCGAATATGGTCAACTCGGGGATTACGACGGTAGGGCTTATGACCAACAACAATTACCGTTCTTTAATCGACCATATCGGTAGCGGTAAGGATTGGGATTTAGCAAGAAAGGACGGCGGCGTTATTCTGCTCCCGCCTTTCTCTGAAAAACACGACAAATTGTACACCAACCGCTTGGAGGCGCTTGGCTCGGTAACGGGATTTTTAAGCCGTCGTAAGGAAAAATACGTCGTGCTTACCGATTGCGATGGCGTGGCAAGAATTGATATTTCCGATATCATCAATTACCACGAAAGCAAACAGGCGGATATTACCCTTGTAACCCACCACGGCAGAGTGGGACACCGTTCCGATTTTATGTTGGTGAATGCGGACGATACCGGTAGAGTCAACGAAATTCAGCTTTCACCGCATATGAGCGAGGGCTCGAAAGCGGATATTTTTATCAATATGATGGTTATCAACCGTCAGTTCCTTTTGAATATCGTAGAAGATTCCGTAACTCACAGTTTCAGTAGCTTTGAAAGCGATATTTTGGTAAAACAGCTGAGCAGTTTGAAAATTTATCAATACAATTTCAAGGGCTACTATGCGGGAATTGATTCTATGGCTGCATATTTTAAGCACAATATGGAATTGTTGGATAAAACCGTTCGCGACGAGTTGTTTGGCGAAAGAGATATTTACACGAAAGTTCGCGATAGCGCGCCCTCCAAATACGGGGAAAACGCTGTGGTCAAAAACTCGCTCATTTCCGACGGTTGCGTAATCGAAGGTGTGGTGGAAAATTCCATCTTGTTCCGCGGCGTCAAGGTAGAAAAGGGCGCGGTCGTAAAAAATTCGATTATTATGCAGGATAATATTATCGGTGCAAACAGCTCGCTGGATTGCGTAATCACCGATAAAAACGTCGTTATTAGCGATAGAAGAACGTTGGCTGGGTGCAGCGAATTGCCTTACTTTATTCAAAAAGGTACAAGGCTGTAAGCTGCTATTTGGCGGTATTGCATAAAATTACCGTGCACGCGATTTGTTTTTAGACAGGTCGCGTGCAA
>JBGVQH010000180.1:0-2150 GCA_045127475.1 Candidatus Scatosoma sp. | reverse complement strand
CAATCCTGATTCGTTCGAGTATTCGGTTATCGAGGTAAACCCTCGTGTCAGCCGTTCGTCGGCACTTGCATCCAAGGCGACGGGTTTCCCGATTGCTAAGGTTACGTCGAAAATTGCGCTTGGGTATACGTTGGACGAAATTGTAAACGACGTTACGGGCAACACCTACGCATGCTTTGAACCGACCATCGACTACTTAGTTGTAAAAATGCCCAAGTGGCCGTTTGATAAATTCTTGTACGCAAAGCGCGAGCTCGGTACGCGTATGAAAGCGACGGGCGAAGTTATGTCGATTGGTACGTCCTTTGAAATGGCGATGATGAAGGCGGTGCGTGGCGCGGAAATTTCGTGTAGTACCTTTAATTATAAGAAATTTATCCATTCGACGAAAGAGGAATTGATTGCAAAATTGCCCGAAAAGACGGACGAGAGAATTTTCGTTGTATACGCGGCGCTTAAAAAGGGCGTGTCGGTAGACGAGGTGTTCAATATCACCAAAATCGACAGATGGTTCTTGAATAAATTTATGAACTTAATCCGCTATGAAGAACGTTTGGCAAGCGGCGAAAAACTGACGAGAGCGTTGTATGAAGAGGGTAAGCGCCTTGGCTATCTGGATAAGGATATTGCCGCGCTCAGCGGTCAAAAAGTGCCTTATCGCAAGAAAGTTGCCTATAAAATGGTGGACACTTGCGCGGCGGAATTCCCCGCAAAAACGCCCTATTTCTATTCGACGTTTGACCCGCATGAACACGACGAGGCAAAGCCTTTCGTGGACAGAGCAAAGAAAAAACGTATCGTCGTAATCGGTTCTGGTCCTATCCGTATCGGTCAGGGTATCGAATTCGACTATTCGTCCGTGCATTGTGTTTGGACGTTGAAAGAACTTGGCTACGAAGTCGTTATCATCAATAATAATCCCGAAACGGTGTCCACCGACTTTGACACGGCGGACAGATTGTATTTCGAACCGTTGACTCCCGAAGACGTGCAACACGTTTTGGACGTAGAAAAGCCTTACGGCGTTATCATTACGTTCGGCGGTCAGACGGCAATCAATCTTTGTTCCTATTTCGATACGCACGGTATCCGCATTTTGGGTACAAGTGCAGACAGCGTAGATAGAGCGGAGGATAGAGAACGCTTTGAGGCGTTGCTTGAAAAATATTCCATTCCCCGTCCGAAGGCACTCACGGTGATGACCAAGGAAGAAGCATTGGCGGCGGCGGAAAAGCTGGAATACCCCGTATTGCTCCGTCCTTCTTATGTAATCGGCGGTCAAAACATGACGATTGCGTTCACGGAAGAGGACGTTTGCAGATATATGGACGTCATTTTGGCACAAGGTATCGAAAATCCCGTGCTTTGCGATAAATATTTGATGGGTACGGAGTTGGAGGTAGACGCGATTTCCGATGGCGTCGACGTATTAATCCCTGGTATCATGCAGCACATCGAACGTACGGGTATCCACTCGGGCGACTCGATTGCCGTGTACCCGCCCTATAATCTCGAGGATACTATGCTGGAAAGAATTATCGAGGTTTCTACGCAGCTGGCACTCGAATTAAAGACGAAAGGGCTTATCAATATTCAGTATCTTATTTATCGCGGACAGCTGTACGTTATCGAGGTAAATCCCCGTGCGTCGCGTACCGTTCCGTATATTTCCAAGGTAACGGGCGTGCCGATGGTTGAGCTTGCTACCAAAATTATCGCTGGTGCGAAATTGAAGAAACTCGGTTTTGGCACGGGCTTGTACCCGTCTTCGCCGTACGTTGCGGTAAAAGTGCCCGTATTCAGCTTTGAAAAGTTGAACGACGTAAACTCGCAACTTGGGCCTCAAATGAAATCAACGGGCGAAGTGCTCGGTATCGGTAAAACGATTGAAGAGGCGATGTTTAAAGGACTTGTTTCGGCAGGCTTTAAGATGTGTCATCCCTCGGAAAGCAAACCCGTCGGCGTATACATGACGGTAAACGATCAGGATAAGCTGGACGTGTTGACGATTGCTAAGAAATTTGGCGATTTGGGCTGTACCATGTATGCAACGAAAGGTACTGCAAAGGTTATTCAAGACCTCGGCTTTGATTGCACGGTGGTGGATAGACTCTCCGCTACGGATACGGTAATTAAGCTCATGGACGAGG